>JAFZQJ010000028.1 GCA_017620395.1 Clostridia bacterium
CCGAGGTACGCTTCCGCGTCCGCCTTCAGCTTCTGCAGGATCATCGCGGAGATCTCCTGCGGGGTGTAGCTCTTGTCGCCGATGACGCTCTTGTGATCGGTGCCCATCTCTCTCTTGATGGAGGAAATGGTCCTGTCGGGGTTGGTTATCGCCTGTCTCTTGGCGACCTGCCCGACCATTCTCTCGCCGGACTTGGCGAAAGCGACTACGGACGGAGTGGTGCGTCCGCCTTCGGCGTTGGCGATGACGACGGGCTCGCCGCCCTCCATGACCGCTACGCAGGAATTGGTTGTTCCGAGGTCGATACCGATGATCTTTGACATAATTATCAATCCTTTCAGAAATTATTATCCATTCAGTTGGCGACCTTTACGGTCGCGGGACGTATTACTGTTTCGCCGAGCCTGTAGCCCTTGCGGAAGACCTGCGCGACGGAGTTCTCCGGCAGGGACTCGTCCTCGACGTGCATAACCGCGTCGTGAAGCTTCGGATCGAAAGATTCGGTCTCGATCTCCTCGACGCCGGCGTCGGCAAGCGCCTTCGCGCACTGCTTCGCGATAAGCTCGACGCCGCTGCGGAGCTTCTCCGCGTCCGCGTTTTCGCTCGCGAGCGCCGCCTCGATGCTGTCGAGCACCGGCAGGAGCTTCGCGACGGTGTCCGCCGCGACGGAGGTATAAAGCTCCGTCTTCTCGCGCGCGGTACGCTTGCGGTAGTTATCGTATTCGGCGGTGGTGCGCAGCAGCAGGTCGTTGACCCTCGCGAGCTCGGCTTCCGCCGCTTCAAGCTTTGTTTTAAGCGCTTCAAGCTCCTTCTTCGAGGATTCCTTTTTCGCGCCGTCCTTCTTCGCCGGCTGACCGGCGGGCTTTTTGACTTCCTTTTCGGAAGCCGGCTTCTTCTCGTTATCCGTCATCCTGATTACCTCTTATCTGTACTCGTCCGAAAGCAGCTCGGAGAGGGTTTTCGCAATGAAATCGACGCTGGCGACGGCGTCGCGGTAGTTCAGGCGCACCGGCCCGATGAGCGCGACGCTGCCCTCGCCGGAGGGCGAATCGTAGCCGCATCCGACGACCGCCGCGTCGGAAAGGCGCTCATCCGCGCTGTCGCTGCCGAGCAGGACGGTCGCGCTGCTGCCGTGGATCCTGCGGAGCAGGTCGCTGAGCGCGTCGCGCCGGTCGAAAAGCTCGACGACGCGGTGCGCGGTAACGGCGTCCGCGCGGTGAAGCAGCTGCGAAACGCCGCCGATGTAGACCGAGCCGCTGTCGCAGTCCGAAAGCGTCGCGAGCGCGGTCGCGAAAAGCGCGTTTCCGTCGCCGCTGAGCTCAAGCTCGCGGCATAGGTCTTCCATTTCCTTCGCGAGCTCGGAGTTGATCTCGCGGTCGGCGAAACGTTCGTTTATCGCCCTGCTGAGCATTTCAAGCTCCTCGGGCGAGACCTCGCCGCGCGTGCGGCAGCTTCGCGGATTCGCCGCGCCGTCGTTCGTCACGGCGACGACGACGTAGACGCAGCTGTCGGCGACGATGAGGTTCATCTTCATCAGCCGCAGGCCCTTTATATACGGGGTTATCGCGACGGAGGCGCACTCCGTCATACGCGAAAGGAGCTGACTGGCGCGGTCGAGGAGCGTGCCCGCGGAGGGAGCTCCGCTGCGCAGCTCGGCGAGAACCTCGGAGCGCACCGCTTCGGGCAGCGGCTCCTTCGGCATAAGCCTGTTGACGAAAAGGCGGTACGCCTCCACGGTGGGAACGCGGCCGGATGAGGTGTGCGGCTGCTCAAGCAGTCCCGCGCGCTCCAACTCCGCCATGTCGTTGCGGATCGTCGCGGAGGAAACGCCGCCGAGCTTTTCGGCAACGAGCTTCGAGCCGACGGGTTCGCCGCTTTCGACGTAGCCGTTGACCACGATGCGCAGTATTTCGTTTCTTCTGTCGCCTATCTCCATTCCGTTCACCCCCGGGGGCTGTCCGTTTCTTTCTCTGTCCGTTAGCACTCTTGACCTCCGAGTGCCAACTCTGTTATTGTACACCTTTTTACACAAAAGTCAATAAATAAATTGTGAAATTTTTGAAAAAACGCCGGAGCGTCCGCAAGACGCTCCGGCGTATGACGTTATATAGCTTTTTTCGACGCTTTAATCCTTCTTCCCGGCGTCAACGACGTTGACGTAGGTGTACGGGATCTCAATGCCGACGGCGATGAGCGCCTCGCGCACGCGGACGTTCACGTCGTCGATAACAAGCTCGGTGCGGACTCCCTTGTCGTAATACACGGTAACGGCGAGGATGAGCGCGCTGTCGGCGAACTGCAGGAAGTACGGCGGCGTATAGCCGGTCTTTTCACTGTGGGTGCGCTTGATGGGCTTGGAGTATTCGCTGCTCTCAACGGCGGCGGCGATGGCGTCCTTCGCCTTCTGCATATCCGTATCGTAGCTGACGGCGTATTTCAGCTGCACCGACTTATCCTTGCGGCCGTAGCTGAAGTTGACCAGCTTCTGCGCGTTCAGCACGCTGTTGGGGATGACTATTCGCTGCGTGTCGACGCCGATGAGCACGACGTGACGGACGTTCATTCCCTCCACCGTTCCGGAGGTGCCGTCGTCGAGCACTATGCGGTCGCCGATTTCGAACGGCTTGTGGATGCTGATCATCAGGCCGGCAAGGATGTCCTTGATGACGTCCTGCGCGGCGAATGCGAGCACGGCGCTGATTATCGCCGTTCCGCCGAGGAGAGTCTGCCATATCGCCTCGAAGCCGCTGAAGAACGAAACCGTTATCACGAACGCCGCGATCACGATAACGACCGCGTTGACGCGCTCAAAGAACACGAGCTGCAGTCCGCCGCGGCGGCGCTGTATCCTGCGGAAAACGGCCTTGTTTATGCGCGTGGCGACCCACGCGAGGAACGCTATCACGACGACTACTCCCGCGTAAGCAAGGATACGCCACGGAAGTTCAAGATTGTTTATAAGCGTACGCAAATCCACATCACCTTCGCTGTCTGTTTGTTTGAACCGATACTATATAATACACCACTTTGCCTCCGTTGCGCAATAGAAAACCGCAAAAAAGCTGAAAATCATGCGCTGTGCGCCGAAACATAGGCGGTATCCGCGTTTCCGCGCTTTCAAAAGGCAAATTTTGATAAAATTGTGTTGACAATCACCGCTTTGTCATATATAATCAAAGTAGACTCTAATTATTACAGAGGAGGAAAATTCTATGTTTTGTCCGAAATGCGGAATGGAGCTGCCCGACGGCTCCCAGTTCTGCCCCGCTTGCGGCGCTCAGTTGGGCGCTCAGGCTCCCGCGCCTCAGGCCGCGCCCCAGCAGGGTGCCAAGCCCGCAGGAATCTTCACCATGCCCAGCGTCGGAAGCTTCGCCGCGATGTTTGTCGCTCTGCTTTGCTTCATCTTCGGTTTCCTGCCGCTCATCAGCTCTAAGTACGGCGGATCCGCCGGTCTGTTCTCCGGCGGCAGCGCGTTCGATGTTAACGTGCTGCTTGGTTTCGGCAAGATCTTCATGATCATCCAGATCATCCTGTTCTTCGTGTATCTTGCTTCCCAGTTCGTTGATTTCAACAAGTTCCTCAACATCCCCTTCAAAGTATCCGAAAAAATGCCTATCATTTATTTCGCGTGCTTTGGCGTAGCGCTTCTCTTCACCTTCATCGGAGCGCTTATCGGCGTCAGCGGATTCCACTTCTCCCCCGCCGTCTGCTGGTACTTCGCGGTTGTCTTCTGCATCTGCGGATTCGTGCTTGTTTTCAAGCCCGACCTGCTCAACGGCCTCATCAAGAAGCAGTAATCCAAGACTCAACTTCAAAAAGAACCGCCGATATCGGCGGTTCTTTTTTTACGCGCAAAAGCGCGGATATTGCGGTTTTCCGGCGCAGCCGGAGGTATATTTTGTGTACGCGTCGCAGCGTGTCGCCGCAGGTCGAACGGTTCTCGGGCGCATTATGCGGAAAACGCTTGAAAACCCGTGAAGCGTGCATTATAATACAAGAAGACCGAAGAAAAAGGCAACTCACGACCGCAAAAAAACAATATTTGAGAGGAGCTCGCAGTATGAAGTACAAGGTGCTTATTGCGGACGAATGCTTCGGAAACAGCGACGAAGCAAAGCGCATTCTCAAAGGGTATGATATGCAGGCGGTTTTCTGCGGAAGGGACGGCAGAGAGGTCATAAAAATGACAGAGGATCTCAAGCCGGACGCAGTTGTGATGAATATGGCGATGCGCAGCATAGACGCGCTCGGCGTTCTTTCGCTGATGAAGGCGAGGAAGGACGCGCCCGGGTTCATAGTGACCTATTCGGGAAGCGACGGCGCGGCCGCCGCCGAGGCCGTCGAGCAGGGCGCGGCATACTGCCTCGAGCTGCCCGTCGACAGGCATTTGCTCGCGGCGCGGCTCGATATGCTGCGAATGCGGAACGACGTCAGGCGTATGATAAGCGCGCCGCCGGAACGGAAGCTCGACGCGGAAGCGGAAATCACGGAGCTGCTCCATACGCTCGCCGTACCGGCGCACATAAAGGGATACCAGTATCTTCGTGAAGCGATCTCGCTTACGCTCCGGAATATGGACCTGATAAACTCCGTGACGAAGGAGCTCTATCCGATGGTCGCAAAGCGCTTCGGCACGACGCCTTCGCGCGCGGAACGCGCGATACGGCACGCGATAGAGGTCGCGTGGGACCGCGGCGACGTCGACGTGCTCAACGGATTTTTCGGCTACACGATACGCTCCGACCGCGGCAAGCCGACGAACAGCGAATTCATAGCGCTCGTCGCCGACAAGCTGCGGCTGAAAGCGATCTGAACGGTAACTGTCAAAAAAGGACCGTACCAAATTGATTTGGTACGGTCCTTTTTTGTTGCAAAGCGTCAGTTGACGTCCGTCAGCTTCAGGTGCTTGATCTTGCGCAGCGCGATCATATTCACGACGACGGTGAATATCACCGTGATGACCGCCGCGGCGCCCCACGCGAGGAAGTTCACGCTCCGGTCGAACTGCAGGAAGTTCTGCTCGAGCGTGCGTATGATGGCGTAGCCGATGCCGGCTCCGGCGAGGACGCCGAGGATAACGCCGAGCGCCGTCGTCACGAAGGTCTCGCGCAGGACGTAGCCCTTCGCCTCTTTGACGCTGAAGCCGTTGATCCGCATTACTGTCAGCTCGCGCTTCTTGTGCAGGATATACATATTCGTCAGGTTCATCAGCACGACGCCGGCGAGCACCGCCGCGATGAAGATAAAGAGCGCCACGACGGCGTCCGCCATCGAAGTCGAAGTTTCGACTATCGTCCTGTCGGCGTCCGCGCGGGTCACGGTATCGAAACCTTCCACGTTATGCAGCTTTTCGGTGAGCTGAGCTTCGTCCGCGCCGTTCAGGTCGACGAGGAAAGCGTTAGAGGGGCAGTAATCAAAGAAAAGCGACCAGTAATAATCCTTGCTCATTACTATCGTTCTGCCGATATAATTCTCGAAGACGCCGCCGACCCTCACGAAGACCGTCCGCGCACCGAGCGTGAGGTCGAATTCGCTGCCGACGTCAAGCCCGAACATTTCCGCGGTGCGCCGCTGTATCAGCACGCCCTCGTTCGTCGCGAAGAGCGGCTTGCCGCTTCTCCAGTCGTTCAGGTGCATGAAATTGTTTATCGGGTCGATGCTGCCGCAGATGAGCTCGCCCATCTGCATATCTTCCGCGTTATAAGTGACGTCCGCGCGGTAAACGTCTGTGAAGTCCACGCCTTCGTCGATCAGTATTTCACAGAATTTTTCGCGTCTTTCTTCCAGGTAGTCCGGCTCGTATTTAACTACGATATCATAGTCGGTCACGCCGCCGTACTGCTTATCGACGCAGCCCTTCATGGCGGAGCGGAGCGTGAGACCGACGACTATCAGCGCGCAGCATCCCGCCACGCTGACGATTGTTACGATAACGCGCTTCAGATCGCTGCGCATATTCAGAAGGATGAGGCGCGAATAGAGCGAAAGTCCGCGCCTGCCGCCCTGGCCCTTTCTGCCCGCGGGCATCTTATCCTGCATCAGCCTTACCGCCGGCTCACGCAGCAGCTTCGTGCAGGCGAACCATACCGCGACGGCGGCCATTACCGCGGCGGCGGCGATGACCAGCACCGTCGGGAGCAGCATGAAGCGCGGCTTTGATATATCGAAGAAATAGTACTTGTTCAATCCGTTCAGCAGGAACGGCTCTACGCCTAAGCGCGCGGCGGCGACTCCGAGGATTATGCCGAGCACCGTCGGCGAAACACCGAAGATGAGATACTTCGCGAATATTTCCTTATTGAAGAAGCCGAGCGCCTTCGTCGTGCCGATAAGCTTTCTGTGCTCGTCGACCATCTTGCCGACCGTGGCGAAGATAACGAGCGCGCCGACGATTATGAAAAGGAGGGAGAAGGTCATCTTTATGCTTGAGATGCTCTCGCTGCCCATTCGCAGCTGCGAGAAGCTCGCGTTTCCGTTGCCGGCGAAGGAAATCCAGCGGCACGGCGGGATCGAATCGACCTTTTCACGCGCTTTGTAGTATTGCTCTCTTCCGTTGTCGAGCTCGACCTGGCCGTCTTCGATCTGCTTTTCGCCGTCGTCGAGCTTCTTCTGACCGTCGTCGATCTGCGCTTGTCCGTTCGCGGCTTCCGCGACGCCTTTTTCGTATTTCGCTTTCTGCGCCAGATACTCTTCCAGCCCGGCCTGATACTCTTTCACTCCGTCGTTATACTTCGCCTCGCCCGCATCGAACTGCGCCTTGCCGTCTTCGTATTTCGCAAGGCCGTCGCGGTACTGAACGAGGCCGGCTACGTATTCGTCGTGGCCTTTGTCCCATTGAGCGCATGCGTCGGCGAGCAAGTTGTAATCCTTCAGCATCGCGGAGGCGTTGCTCACAAGCGTGGCGCGGACGACGTCCATATCGTATTCGCCGTCTCCGGTGCGCGGAGGCTCGCTTAACATAGAGACCTTATAGAGCGCGACGAGCAGCTTGTCGGATATGCTCTCGGAATTGACTATCGCGCCGGCGACGTCCTCTATCGCTCTGCCGAGGTCGACTCTCAAGCTGTCGGTGAGCCAGAGATAACGCGCCGTTTCGGCGGGATCGTCGGCGTTCGCCTTTTCAACTTCCGCCCATCGTATCAGACTGTAGCCCTCGCCGTCCTTGAAGGCGAGCTTGTAGGCTTCCTTGAAGATATCGCGTATCTTCGCTTTGCCCTCCTCTATTGCGTCGAAGCCGTCCTCCAGCTCCTTTTTGGCGCTGTCGAGCTTCGCCTTTGCGGCGTCGAGCTCCTTTTTGCCGTCGACGAGCTTGACCCTCTCGGTATCGAGCGTCTTTTTTGCGGCGTCGAGCTCTTTTTTGCCCGCCTCTATCTTTACGCGTGCGTCGTCAAGGGCGGTCTTGCCGAAATCGAGCTTGACCTCGGCGTCGTGCAGCTCTATTATTCCGTCGATCAGCTCGGAGGTTTTTTCCGTTATTTCGCGGCGCGCGTCCTCAAGCTGTTTTTCCGCGTCGTCCAGCTTCTTTTCGTTCTCGTCAAGCTCGGCGTTCCAGCCGCCGCGCACGAACTCGTCGCGTTTCTCCGCGCGTTCGACCGCGATTTCATCGATCCTCTCCATAACGGCGTTGACAAGCTTGTTGTATTTCGCGGAAAAGCGGTTTATGCCGTCCGGCTTGTCGATGACGAGCTCCGCCCGCATGAAGCAGCCGTCGAGCTCCTCGTCGTCGAACGCCTCCCACTTGACGACGGCGTAAGGCACGTTCGGGACGATGGAGTTCACGTGATCGGGGTGTTTGACGACGCCGACGATGACGAATTCGTTGACTTTAAGATGTTCGGCTTTTTTCTTGCCCTCGGCGTCGTAGAGGGTTATCCTGTCGCCGATACGGAGTCCCAGATTCTGTGAGGCGAACTCTTCTATCGCGCATTCGGAAACCTCCTGCGGCATACGCCCCTCGATAAGTTCCGCGACGTTGATGCGCTCGGTAACGGTTATCGCCTGGATATCCTCGCGCATATCGCCTTTCGGGATCTTCGCGTCGGTCAGGCGTATCGGCTCGGCGTCCGTGACGCCCTCGATCCCGCGGAGCGCCTCGAGATCCTCCTGCGTGAACATCAGCGTCGAAATGACCTCGATATCGCGGAAGTTGTACTTGTTATACAGCTCCGAACCGTTTATGCGCATCGCGTTCGCCGAAAAATCGATGCCGAGGAAGGTGGTGGCGCCGATCATTGCGATTATTACGATGGAAAGGAACGATACCTTTTGTTTCCATATGTTCCTTATCGCGTCTTTTAACTGCGTTTTTTTCATATGCGGTCACCAGACGAGCTCTTCCGCGTGGAGCGGATGCATATTCTTCTTTATGCTGGCGATCTTGCCGTTGCGGACCTTGACCACGCGGTCGGCCATCTTCGCGATCTCGGGGTTGTGGGTGACCATCATAACGGTCGAACCGTGGTTCCTGACTATATCCTCGATCACCTTGAGGACCTCGATGCTCGTCGTATAGTCGAGCGCCGCTGTCGGCTCGTCCGCGAGGATGAGTTTCGGATTCTTGACGAGGGCGCGGGCGATCGAAACGCGCTGCTGCTGACCGCCGGACATCTGGCCGGGGTAGTTGTTCGCCTTGTCCTTCAGCCCGACCTTGTCGAGCGCTTCGAGCGGGGGCATGGAGCCGTCCACCAGCTCCGCGATGAACTGGACGTTCTCGAGCGCCGTCAGGTTCGGCATTAGGTTGTAGGACTGGAATATGAAGCCGACGTACTGCCTGCGGTACTGCGTAAGGTCGGCGTCGGAGGGATGCGAAAAGTCCCTGCCCTCGATCGTGAGCGCGCCTTCGGTGAGGAAGTCCATGCCGCCGACTATGTTCATCATCGTGGATTTGCCGCAGCCGGATTCGCCCAGCACCACGACGAACTCGTTCTTGTATATTTCGAGGTTGACGCCCTTGAGCACGCGGGAAACGCCGTCGCCGGACGGGAACTCCTTGACGACGTCCTTCAGCTCGGCGAGCACCTCTTTCTTTTCGCCGAGGTCGACCGCGAGCCCTTTTTCCTCGACGGTAATGGCGGCCAGAGCGGCCATCTGCTCGCAAAGCCGGAGCTCGTCGTCGTCGAAATGTCCGCCGTTCTTCTTGTTGACTATCTGGATGCAGCCGATCACGTCGTGAAGGTTATTCAGCGGCACGCAGATCATCGTCTTCGTCTGCAGGCCGTTGTCGTCGAAGACAGAACTGTCGAAGCGCGGATCGTTGAACGCGTCGGCGATTATTACGGACTTGCCCGTTTTCGTCACGGCGCCCTCGATCCCGAGTCCGTTCTCGACGGTGATTCCCGAGACGTCCGCCGGACCGATGTGGAAAATCGGGCTGAGGCGGTCCGTATTCTTATCCAGGATCCAGATCGCGCCCGCCTCGCTGTTGAGAGTTTCAACTATGATCTCGAGACTGCCCGAGAGGGCGTCCTCGATATTCTCCACGTTCAGCAGCTGCTCCATTATCCGCCACGTCGCTTTTGTAAATCTCTTTTCTTCCGCCATTATGCCGCATCTCCTTTTTTGTCGGGAACGATAGCCGTGTATATAATATGATTATTTTATACGAATCCCGCGATTATTGCAAGATAAAACCGCGTATTTTTGCGTTTTTTTGCGCCGGAGCGCGCGGGAGCGCAAAACAAAGAAGCGCCCGCAAAGCGGACGCTTCTCGCATGGAGCTGTTGACGGGATTCGGACCCGTGACCTCCGCCTTACCAAGGCGGTGCGCTACCAACTGTGCCACAACAGCAGCAACGAATATTATATAAGCGCGGGTAGAAAAAGTCAAGTGTTTTTTTATATTTTTTTGACATCTTGAAAATTTTGCTTGACAAGCGGGCCGCGTTGTAATATAATCACAATTACGGCTGTTGCCGAGAATACGGCGGTATAGCTCAGTTGGCTAGAGCATTCGGTTCATACCCGGAGTGTCGTTGGTTCGAGTCCAACTACCGCTACCACAGGGAAGACGATCCGCGAGTGTCGTCTTTCCTTTTTGTTCCACGAAATACCGAAATCGGACGCGATAATATTGACTGTTTCACGCGGATATGCTATAATGCCGGTGTGAATAATAATATTCAGGAGGTATTATTATGGAACCCGCAACGATCGTAATCATAGCCGTCGCCGCATTCGTGGTGCTCTTCATCCTCGCCAATATGAAGATAGTGCCGCAGGCGCACGAGTACGTCATCGAATTCCTCGGCAAGTACAAGACCACGTGGGCGGCCGGTTTCCACGTGCTGATCCCGTTCTTCGAGCGCATCGCCCGCAGGATCACGCTGAAGGAGCAGGTGCTCGACTCCCCGCCGCAGCCCGTTATCACGAAGGATAACGTCACGATGCAGATCGACACCGTCGTCTATTTCAAGGTGTTCGACTCCAAGCTTTTCACCTACGGCGCGGTCAACCCCATCAGCGCGCTCGAGAACCTCACCGCAACGACGCTGCGTAACATCGTCGGCGAGCTGGAGCTCGACGGAACGCTCACCAGCCGCGACACGATCAACGCCAAGATGACCGAGATCCTCGACGAAGCCACCGACCAATGGGGCATCAAGGTCAGCCGCGTTGAGCTGAAAAACATCATCCCGCCCAGAGAGATCCAGGTCGCGATGGAGAAGCAGATGAAGGCGGAACGCGACCGCCGCGAAACCCTGCTTCAGGCGGAAGGCCACAAGGCCGCCGCGATCACCCGCGCGGAGGGCGACAAGCAGGCTATGATCCTCGCCGCCGAGGGCGAACGCGACGCGCGTATCGCCCGCGCGGAAGGCGAAGCGAAGGCCATCTACCTCGCGAAAAAGGCGGAAGCCGACGGCATTCAGGCGCTCAAGGACGCCGGAGCCGACGCCGCCGTCATCGAACTTAAAAAGTACGACGCGCTCGTCCGCATGGCGGACGGCAAGGCGTCCAAGATAATCATTCCCACCGACGCGGTGGAGGCCGTCAACCGCAGCGTGCTCTTCTCCGAGGTCACCGGTCTCGGCGACGTGACGAAGCCCGCGCCCGAAGCGCCGCAGCCGCCTAAGGCCGACTACTGCTGCGACGACGATCCGCGCACCTGACGCGGATACTGCATAACGGAGGAACCGATATGAAAAAACGACTGATACTTTGTCTGCTTCTTATAGCTTCCGTGCTGCTGACATTCGGCTGCGGCTCCGGAAGTGAGACCGCCTCCGGCGGAAGCGGCTCCGGCGCCGGCAGCAGCGAGAAGGAAAGCTCGTCCGCCGGCTCGGTCGTCAGCTTCGATTGGGGCGAAAAAGAGGAGTTCACCGACCCGCTCGCCTACGAAGACGACGGAATCACGTTGAAGCTGCCCGCGAATCATCAGGGCAATCTCTTCACCGATATGGGCGTCAGCTGCATGGTCGAGGTCGACCGCTACGACGCCGACGTCGTCGCCTACCACGAATATGACAACGAGGCTCCGATCCAGACGAAGACCGTCAACGGACGCACCTACGAATACCAGGAGATCATAAACCACTACGGTATGCCCGACTGGTGCATCTACGTTATAAAGATCGCCTTCACCGAGAGCAGAAACCAGATGGAGTGGAGCTATTACCGCATCCTTTACACCGTCTATAAAGAGGGTTATGACGCCTCGCAGGTCGAGAAGTTCATGAACACCCTCGAGTTTAAGTGGTATTGATAAGTCAGGGAAATACAGCGAAAGCCGCTCCGATCGGAGCGGCTTTTCTTTGCGGTTTTCGGTCTGTTATTCTCCGGATTCTTCCTCCGGCGGAGATGCCGGGCAGGTTCAGCGCGTCGTCGGAGTTCGGTACGGACGCTTCGCCCGCGAGTCTGCGGCGGCGTCTGCGCGCGACGGCTCGCACTTGAACTATTTGCCGCTTCCGCCGAAAGATATGGCGGCAAGGATCTGAGCAATCGACAGTATTATCCCGACGGAGATGAGGATAAACCCCGCCTGTCCCTTATCCATTTCAAAAAGCACGGCCGCGGCAACGAAAAGTCCTACAGTGACGGCAACCACGGTATACGCGATTATTGCCGCGATAACGCGGCGCTTCTTCGATCCGCGCTTTTCCTCCGGCGCGTTGAGGTTTATGAGCTCCGCATACATTGAAACGAACATCTCGCCGAGTTCCGCGATAAATTCCATATACATCATCCTTGCTGCCGGTTATCTGTTTCAATTTATTATACCATAATTACAACTGAAAAGCAACCGCTTGAAAGACAGCCGCCGAAACCGGCGGCTGTCTGAATAAGTCCGCGTTAAAACGCTTATGCGACGGTTATCCCGCCGTTCACCGCGACGAAGGGTACGTCTGTGTTTTCGCGATCCTTGAGGGCAGCAACATCGACAACTATATGCTTAAAACCTGACGCTCCGGACGGAATATCAAACTTCATTACAAAGAGATATTCGTAATTATTGCCCTCCTCTTTTTTGGAAGAGAGTGACGTCGTGATTGTGCCGTTCTTTGCGGTAGTATCATCCATATAAAAATTGATCTTCTCTCCGGCATTGATTTCATCATTCAAAACCGGATTCGTTTCGTAACCCTTGTAAATCAATCCGGCCGGATCAAAAAACAATTGCATACTAACCCAGTTCCATTTGCTGGCAGCGTTAACAATAATCTTGACTTCTACTCCCTTTGCGCCGGGAGCAGCTTCGACCGTCTCTACACTGACTGTCACTTTGGCAGCCGGATCCTTAACAGTAACATTGTAGGTTGTCGTCGCACCGCCATAAGAGACCGTAAGCACTTGAGTGCCGACAATGGAGTTATCAAAACCGCTGACCATATCTACGGTCATCGGGAGCCGTTCGTTCCAACCATCGTATATAGCCATGATCGTACCACCCGAAACATCCAGTTCATCGCTGACTTTATATGCCGTCTTCGGCAAATTGACCACTACTATTCTCAATGCCGCCGTATTATTCTCTACAACGGTAATATTAAATGTAGCCTTTTTCCCATGATATGTTACTGTAAGAGTATACGTACCGGCGGTGGAGCTGTCAAAGCCGCTGACCATATCCGCGGCGGTCATTGCGACCGTATCAGAAAAGTTGTCACCGTAGAAAACCGTGATTTCTCCGCCGGTAACATCAAGCGCTTCGCCGATTCTATAGAGCGTCTTCGGCGGCTTGGTCACTACTATGCTCAATACCGTATTATTCTCTAAAACGGTAATAACAAATGTATCCCTTTTGCCATGATATGTTACTGTAAGAGTATGCGTGCCGGCGGCGGAGCTGTCAAAGCCACTGACCATATCCGCGGCGGTCATTGCGACCGTTTCGGAAGTGTTGTCACTGTAGTAAACCGTGATTTCTCCGCCGGTAACATCAAGCGCTTCGCCGATTCTATAGGTCGTCTTCGGCAGCTTGGTCACTACTATTTCCGCAAGCGTTGCGGCATGGCCGCCGTCGAGCGAGCTCGGAGTCGCCAGCTTCGCGGCGACGCGAAGGATCGCGAGGGCGTCGGAGACGGTGATCACGCCGTCGCCGTCGATATCGCAGGCGGCAAGCAACGTTTCCGTCGGCTCCGCAAGCTTCGCCGCAACGCGCAGCGCCGCGAGCGCGTCGGAAACCGTTGTTTCGCCGTCGCCGTCCGGATCGCCTTTTGTGACGGCACCGATAAGAACGAAAGGCACTCCGTTATTGATCGCATAATTATGAGCACGCGAACCCTCGTATACCCTCAACGTCGTAGGATAATACGCTTCGCGTTCACCGTCGCCATCCTCGTCTTTCCAAGACACGAACGCCTCGTCGCCGATACCGGTGTTACGACTCAATATTGTTATGCTCTTCAAATTTGAACAGTTTTCGAACGCCCAGGCGCCGATGAAAAGGAGTGTGTCGCTTGTGTCAAGTATTTCGGCGCTCGTCAGGCCGGTGCAGCCGGAAAACGCCAACTGCCCTATGTTCACAACACCTTCCGGAATTGAAACGCTCGTCAGACCGGTACAACCCTGAAACGTCGCCTCGCTTATGCTCCTCACGCTGCCGTCTGCGGGAATAACGCTGTTTTTGCAGCCGGCAATCAGAGACTTGTACCTCGTATCTATAAGGCAATTTCCGGAAACGTGATAGTTTGGGTTGTTTTCCGCTATCGTTATGGTTTCAAGATTCGGACATTCGGCGAACATGGCGCCTCCCGCGCTCTCCAAACCGCTGCCTATCGAAACGGACGTCAGACCCGTGCAGCCGAAGAACAACTCATCGCCAAGCCATACCACGCTGTCGGGTATCACGACGGACGTCAGGCCGGTGCAGCCGGAAAACGCGCCATATTCAATTGTTTGGACTCCTTCGTGCAGTGCTGTGTCGGTCAGACCGGTACATCCGTAAAACGCGTAACTATATATGTTTTTAAGACTGTCCGGTATGCTGATGCTCGTCAACTCTGCGCAACCATAGAACGCATAGCACCCGATGCTTGTCACGCCCTCCGATATGATAACGCTTTTAACGGCTCTTCCCCACGGCGCAGGATAATCCTCCCATATAAAATAGTCTTCCATTTGCCCCGTTCCGCTTATAGTCAGGACGCCGTCTTCGAGCGTCCACGTGAGATTATCGCCGCAGGTGCCGCTTTCGGCGCGGACTATCATCCCTGCCGGAAGCAAAGCGAGCAGCATCGCCGCCGTCAGTATCGCGGAAATGATCTTGGTGAGCTTTTTCATAATATTACCTCCGTTAGTTCACATAAACACGATAATTCTATTGATACGATTGAGTATATCTATATTATATAGTACCCCCCCCCCGAATTTGTCAAGGGGTTTTACGAAATATTTAACCACAGATAACAAATACTTAATTACAGATAATAAAACAAGCTATTGACCGGCAAAGCGGCATATATCGAAAAAAACCCCCTCTGCAGGGGGCTTTTTATTTGTTCTTTATTCTTCATTATCCTCCGGCGGAGGGTCGGCGGAGATGCCGGGCAGGTTCAGCGCGTCGCCGGAGCCGGACTTTACGTTCGCCTCGCCCGCGAGGCGGCGCCTGCGGCGCTTGCGCGCGGCAAGCAGGATTATCAGCAGCGCGATGAGCAGAACGAGCGCTCCGGCGCCGATAAAGACGTAAAGCTTGTATTCCTCGTAAAACTCGAGCAGCTTATCGAAGAATCCGGGGTCGTCCGCCTTCGGCTCGGTTTTCTTCTTTTTGTCGGACTTGCCCCCGTCCTTCTTGGTGTCGGCGGAAGCTTCCTTGACCTTCATCTCGTAGCCGTTCTTTTTCGCGTATTTATACGCGTAGGTACCGTCGGTAACGGTCAGGACGATCCCGTCGTTATCGGCGAACGCGTAACTGCCGATAGATTCGACGTTATCGCTGAGCGTCAGCTTGGTTATGCCCGTGCGGCGAAGGGCGCTCTCGCCTATCTCCGTGACCGCGTCGGGAAGCTCGAGTCCGCCGAGCTCCTCGCAGCCGTAGAAGGCGTAGTGGCCGATGACCTTAACGTTTTTGCCCAGCTCGACGCTGCTGAGACGCGTGCAGTATTCGAACGCGCCTGCGCCGATCTTTTCGCAGTTGACGCTCACGCTCTTGATTTTTTCGCAGGCGCCGAAGGAATAGTCTCCGACCTCGGCTCCGTCCGGAATGCCGACGCTTCGCAGCTTCGGACAGCCGTAAAACGCCCAGTCGCCTATCTTTTTGACGCTGTCCGGCACCGTGACGCGCTCAAGCTCCGCGCAGCCGAAAAAGGCGCTGTCGCCTATCTGCTGCACGCCGTCGGAAATCACGACCTCTTCGATCCGTTCGTCGGCGTAAAAGACGTCCGCGACGGTCTTGACGTAACCCGGGATCTCGACCGTGGTGCGGTTGCTCCCGAGGTAGGCGACGAGCACTCCGTCGCCCAGCACGACGAAGTCTTCGTCGGAATGCGTGGTCGTGTAAGTCGGGTAAAACGCGCGGCGCCCGATGTCTGAGAGCTTCTCCGGCACGCGCAGCACCTTCAGGTTCAGGCACCATGAGAAGGCTCCCGCGCCGACCTTTTTGACGCTGTCGGGAATGTATACCTCGCGCAGGATCTCGCAATCGTAAAACGCGTTTCTGCCGATCTCTTTGACGGAGGACGGGATGGTGACCCGCGCCAGATCCTTATTCGTGAAAAACGCGTGAGGCGCGATCTTCGTCACGCCTTCCGGTATGTCGAACTCGGTCGAATGCGCAGGCGGATGGAGCTGGAGCGTCTTGCCCTTGTTTTTGTAAAGCACGCCGTCGACGGAGGTGTAGACCTCGTTGCCCGGCTCTACGGTGACGCTCTTCAGCCTCGTGCAGAGGCAGAACTGCTCGTCGGTTATATCCTTCATCGCCTTGGGAAGGTGAACGGTCTTTATTCTGTCGTCTTCGTTGAAGACGTTGCGGCGTATCTGCGCCGCCGGCAGTCCGCCGAGCGTTTCCGGTATCACGAGGTCGCCGCCCTTGCCGGTATAACCGACGATGAGCGCGTTGCTTCCGTTGACTATGTAGCAGTAATCGCCGTCGTAAAGGATGTTTTCGTCCTTTTCGCCGTCCTCTCCGCGCGGCTCCGCGAAAGCGCAGAACGTACAAGCAGAAAGCGCCGTTATCAGCGCGAGCAGCAGGCACAGCAGTTTTTCGGTTGTCTTTTTCACGAAAATAGCCATAGGTTTCTCCGCAAATCAGATTTCAGTAAGGACAATTATCCATTCCGTTACTCATTATAAAACGGAAATATATTGATTTTATGAGAGATTGTTAAAAAAAGTGCAAAATCGCGTCAACCGAGCGACGCGGCCTTGCGAAGGATGAGAAGCGCGTCGGAAACGGTCGGAACTCCGTCGCCGTCGAGGTCGCCGGCGATCCGGACGCGGCGGGCGGGCGTTTTCAGTCCCAGCGCGGAACGCAGCGCAAATAACGCGTCCGCGACGGTGACTTCACCGTCGCCGTCGAGGTCGCCTTCCGCGAGCGGCTGAGCCGCTCCGACGGCGAAGACGCCGGAGGAAGCTGATTGCAGCGAAGCCTTCCAGACCTTCGCACCAGCGAGGTCATCGACGCGGATCGCGCAGTTTTCCGCGGTCGAGGTCGCGCTGCCGAGCGCGACCGATGAGGACGGATCGTAAGCCGCAAAGCCGAGCAGCTTTATCACTCGCGGGCTCTCAACGTATTCGACCGGCATGGTGTAGTTTTCCTCGTTGATGTCCCAGTAGTAATAGCCGCCGTCCGCGTCGACGTTATGGCCGAGCGACATCTCGTATTTCTCACGCGAGGCGGAGAAGCAGCGGCTGGTTATCGTTCCGTCTCCGACGGTCATATAGCGGAAAAGTCCGCTGCCGCCGTCGCGCCATCTGTACCACATCACGGGGTCCATCTGGTAGCACTGGAGCAGTTCGGTGACGTTTCTGCCGTCGTAAGCGGCGCGTGTGCGCCTCGCAACTCCCGGCTCATGGCCGCAGAGGATCAGGCGAACGTTTTCGTTATCCTGAAGGTAGGCGTTCCAGAAGCTCTCGGCGTTCACGTACTGCGTCAGGAACTCCGCCTGCGGCGTCAGGTATCCGTGGAAGCAGACAACCGCCGTGCGGTTACGGTAGGTCGAAAGCACGCGGTTCGCCCACTTTATCGTGGCGGTGGAGGTTTCGTCTGTCCAGCCGATATAGAGGAATATGAAATCCTTGCCTCCGAGGGTTATCAGGTCGTAGTGGTTGATATTGTCGTTAAGACCGCCGCCGTACCAGGCGCATCCGCCGTAATACTTCTCGCCGAAGTATTTCTGCCACATCCTGAAATCCGGGTGCCACACCTCGTGGTTGCCGGGGAGGATGCCGTTCGGCAGACCGGTATCGTAGATGCGCTGATATATCTGCTGCGCGACGACGTATTCCTGTTCCTCGTTCATCGTGTTGACCGTGTCGCCGGTGTTGACCATATACGCGATATCGCCCGCGAGGTAGTCGGCGGCGATCTGATCGAACTGCTCCTCCATATAGAACTGTATATCCCTGTGCCCCGTATCCCAGTCTTTTTCGATATAGTATTGCGTATCCGTCGTCCATGCGAAGGTGTCGGAGCCGTTATCGACGGTGAAAAGCCCGACGCGGAAGCGAACGTTGCCGTTATCCGCGTAGGCGGCGGTCGGGACGTCTGCGGCGAGCGTTACGGACGGCGCGTCGACAAGCGCGTCGGCGAGCTTCACCCACTCGCCCGAGGCCGGGTCGAGCACGCTGAGCACGAGCGTTTCGCCCATGTTCGCGCCGCCGGTGAAGGAAACGGTAAAGCTTTCCTTTTCGTAACCGGAAACGTCGACGTCGAAGGTCTGCGACGGGTATTTCCCGCCGGTCGCGGAGGTCACGGAGTAGGCGGATATCGGCTCTTCGGTCACGCCGTCCGAGCCGACGGCGGTCACGGGCAGGGCGTCCGTGTAGCCGGTGAAGGTCACCGGTTCGCCGGCGGAACCGAGCAGATCGACGTCAAGCACGGCGGAGCCGCCGCTGCGCGTCACGGAGAATTCGCCGAACGAGTCGGCGGCGGAAAGATAAAACGCGAAGGATCCCTGCGCGGTAAAGCCCGCGCGGTCGGTCGCCTTCCACGCAACACGGTGCATTCCCGCATCTTCGCCGGAAAGCGGTTTCGGAAGCGTAACGGGTATTCCGTCCAGCCGCACCTCCGTCGTTTCAACGCCGGAGGCGGCGTCGGCGATCTTCAGGTCGAGCGCCGCGCCGGGCGCGGCGACCGCGCCGTCCTCGATCGAAGAGGATACAAGATACGGCGCGGCGGAATCAAACACTGCCTTCTGCTCAAACGCCAGACGCGTGCCGACGGTCATGCGCAGAGTGTGCGCGCCGTCGCCGTAATCGGCCGTGTCGAGCGTGCATACGGTGTTGCGGTCGCCGTAGGCGTCGATTCGTTCGGAATCGGGCGCGATCGCTTCGCCGTCGACCGTCAGGCGCGGGAAAACGCCTCCCATGGTACGCAGATTGAATTCGCGCGCTCCGGTATAAACGCCGCTTTCATCGGCGTCCCAGAGATCTTCGTGGTATTCGCGGAAAACGCTCATCGAGCCGACGTAGTAGTAAGCGTCCGCGGAAACCCCGTCTTCCGGAGTCACGACGAAGCAGAGCGCGTTTACCCGCGGCAGATATTTCGACATAAAAAGTTCGGGATCGGCGGTGAAACCGTCGACGCATTCCGCGCCGTCCCAGCAGACATACGCGAAGCCGTCCCCGCCTACGGGATAATCCTTTGTCTCAAACACGAAGCCTTTATCGTAATCGGCGTACAACGCCGCCGCGGACTGCCCGCGCGACGGAGTCACGGCAGCGCGGACACGGACCGAGCCGCGCAGCGGCGCGGAGGTCGAGCCGGTACCCGTCATAACACGGATACGTATCCCGTCGCTGTCGGCGGGCGAAACCTCGCCGAACGCGTTAATAGTATTTCCGGAAGCGGCAGGATCGATATGCGCTCCCTGCGCGAACGGATCGTCGAAACTCGAATCCGGCGCGCGGCAGGTCGCAACGCTGAAGCTTTCGTAATCCGAAGACGCGCCCTTCACGCGGATGCCCTTCGTCACCTCCGGCGCGGCGTCGCCGCCGTCGAATGCGGCCGGCGCCTTCACGGCGTTGATATAAACCGTCGCGAGCGCGATGCGGTTATAGCCGGAAAAACCACTCAACTCGGTAAAGATATAGCTTTCTTCCGCGCCGGACGCGAAGTAAAACGCGCCGGAAACGACGGAAAACGCGATGAGCATACTACAAATCAGCGCTGTCAGACGCAGCGCCTTTTTTGTTTTAACCGAATTTTTCCCGAGCTTCATTACGCTCACCCCCGTGTTTTTTTCAAAGCAGTCCCGCGGCGCGGCGCAGGATGCGCAGCGCGTCGCTGACGGTCACTTCTCCGTCGCCGTCGACGTCCGCGGCGAACCAGCGCTTCGCGGTCACGCCGTCGTACAGTCCGACGGACATGCGCAGCGCGGCGAGCGCGTCGGCAACTGAAAGCGCTCCGTCGCCGTCGACGTCCGCGGCGGTGAAGGACACGCCGGAAAAGACGACGTCGCGGTTTTCGGAAGCGGCGCTTCCTTTTCCGCTGACGGCGACGACGCAGACTCTCGCGCTTTCGCCTGCGGCGCGCGGAAGCGCACCGGTATATTCTCTCACGCCGCCGTCAAGTTCGGCGAGCGTTTCGCCGTCGGCGCGGATGATGAAACCGTCCGCCGACGCGTTATCAGGCAGTTCCCAGCGGACCGTGAGCGTGCTGTTCGCGCCGTACGCGCCGGTTATGACCGGCTGCGGCGCGGATCCGCACTCCGACGGATAGACCGGAGAGGTCACGCCGCCGCAAACGACGTACCAGAGCCCCTCGGGGAGACCGGTGAAACTCGCCGTGCCGTTCGTTACGACCGCGGAAGCCGCCTGCTCGCCTTCTTCAGCGGTGCGCGCCGTGAATGAGAAGGTTTCAACGCGGCGTTCGTTGTCGATCAGCCGGACCGGCATAGTGTAGTTTTCCTCGTCCATATCCCAGTAGTAATACCCGCCGTCCGCGTCCGGATCACGCTTGTAGACTCTGATATAATCGTCCTTCGAAATCGTGAACGTGCGGTTGGTAAGAGTTCCGTCTCCGATGGTGACGTAGCGGAACAGACCGCTGCCGCCCTCAAGCCACTGCCACCACATGTTTGACGGCGAACCCGACTGATAGTCGTGAAGCATTTCAAGCACCGGCCGCCCGTCCGAGGTATATCGGATGTTCCTGGCCGTGCCCGGCTCGTGTCCGCACATTATCATGGCCAGATTGGGGCAGTCCTCGGCGATTGCCCAGAATTTGCGGGCGGTGTTGAAAAGTATCTCGCCGTCGGTGCCGAGGTAACCGTGGACCGCAAGGATGCCCGTGCGGTTCGGATAGGCGTTGAAAACGCGGCGCGCCCACGCGGTCGCTTCCGTGTTGTTCTCCATCGTCCAGCCGAGGCAGACGACGATGAGGTCGCGGCCGCCGACGGTCACAAGGTCGTAGTGACCGCGGTTGTCGTTGAAATCGCCGCCCCACCAGTCCTGATAATCATAGTATTTCGCGCCGTAATAGGGGCACCAGTTCGTCCAGTTGGCGTCGTGATTGCCGGCGACGACTCCGTTGGGAACGTTCGCATCGTCAAGGATATTGCTCAGTTCGCGGCACTCCGCAAACATAGCCGCGTTGTTCGGCTCGTCGGAGATGTCGCCGGTATTAAGCACGTAGCCGATCTTGCCTTCGCCGTATTCCTCGACGAAAAGCCCGAACTGATCGCGTATGTAATACGTGTAATCGCGGTAGGAACCGTCCTCATAGTTATGCTGGACCATATGCTGCCCGTCGGTGCACCACGCGAACGTATCCGCGCCGTTATCTACGGAAAGCAGGCTGACGCGGAACTTCATCTTGCCGTCGGACACGCGGTCCGCGAGCGGGGCGGCGGCGGAAAGCGTTACGCTGTTCGCCTCCATACGGGCGCGGGCGAGTTCCTCCCAGCGCGACTCCGTTTCGTTATACACCGTCAGGCGGAGCGTTTCTCCGACGTTCGCCGCGGCGGCGGCTGAAACGTAGATCTCGTCTCCGGCAACGCCGGAAACGTCAGCTTCGAACGCCTGATACGGATATTTCTCGTCGAGAGTCACCGTCTTTGCGCGGCCGGTGAACGCCGCTTCGCCCGCGGGAGTTTTCGCGGAAAGCTCGCCGAGCGCGACGGCGTTTTCGTACGCGGTCACCGGCAAGGCTCCGCCGGCGCTGTAAGCGTAAGCCGTCACGCCGTTCGCGCCGCTTATTTCAACGGCCGCGGCGCCCGCGTCCGCGGAAAAGCCTCCGTATGAAACGCCGCTTCCGACGTTGAAGATTATCGAACCGTTTTTCGTCATTCCGGCGCAGTCGGTTATGGAATACGTGAGCGAATGGGCTCCCGCGGCGAGCCCGGAGTAGGAATAAGGCAGCGCTATCGGAGCGCCGTCCAGCCTTACGGAAAACGCGAATATGCCGCTTTCGCCGTCTGCGGCGCGCATATCGACCGTGCCGCGCGCGGCCTGAACGCTGCCATGCGTTATGCTGCTGCGGGCAATATACGGAGGCGTGTTATCGAAGCAGATATTCTTTTCGCAAACGCGCTCGCCGTCGAGCAGCAGGCGGAAGGCGTGGTTTCCGTCGCCCGCGGCGGCGGTGTCGACGCGGTATTCTATCCTGCTCAGCCCGTAGGAATCGGTGCGGACTGTTTTTTCATAATAGACCGGCATAGGTTTGCCGTCCATTTCGAGCGCGAGCGTTCCTTCGTGCTCCGAGATGCCGGAGATCGTCACCGTTCCCCCGCAGACGTCGTCCGCGGAGACATAAACGTCGTATTCGCGGCGCTCGCGGTAAGCGCGCAGTCCGCCGACGTAGTAGAAGTCGCCCGCGTTTATCGCGGCGTCCGGAGTTATGATTATATTCAGCACGCTCACGAGCGGCAGATAATCGGAGAGGAAGTCCGCATCGTCGGGAGTTCTGCCGTCGACCGGATGCGCCTTTTCAAAAAGCACGTTCACAAAGCCGTCCGCTCCGATATCGTAATCCGGAGTCTCAAAGACGAAGCCTTCCTCGTATTCTGCGTAAACGTCTCCGGTCGACTTCCCCTTAGCCGGAGCTGTTCCGAACTGCAGACGAGCCTTGCCCGCGACCGCGGTCACGGAGCCGGAGACGCCGGTCGCGACGCAGAAGCGAACGCCGACGCTGTCGGAGAGATCGACGCCGTCAAAAACGCCGTATGTCTTTCCGGATGCGACCGGATACAGATGCGCGCCGTCGGCAAACGGATCCGCGAAGCTCGAGTCGGGCAGGCGGCAGGAGGCGATGCTGAAGCTGTTGACGCCTTCCGCCGGCTCCGTCGCCGTCACGCGCACGCTTTTGCCGAGCCCCTCCGCCGGCATTTCCACAGTCGCGGGCTGCGGAGATTTCACGCCGGAAAGCCCGACCATCGCGAGCGCAACGCGGTTATAAGAATCAAAGCCCTGCATATCCGCGCAGATATATTCGGATCCCGCCGCCGAAACAAACGGAACGGCCGCGAATATACCGGTAACCATCAGGACACAAATCAAAAAAGCAATCAACCTTTTCGTCTTCATACGTCACCTCCGACATGTTAATGCGCATATATTTACAGTTTAATTATATTATTTCCCCCTTGGCGATTTCTTGTCGGTGTGTGACTATTTTACGAATCCGTGATATTTTCAGGCCGTTTTTGTCTCAATTTTATTATTATATATGTTGACTTGACGAACGGCGTATGGTATCATTAGTATGAAGTATGTTCAGTTATTGTGGGATAGATTCGGAGGGATTATGAGAAAGATCGCGGCGTTTTCGGTAATAATCGCGCTGGCGTGCTCCGTCTTTGCGGGAACGGCCTTCTTTGCGTCCGCCGTTACGGCTCAAGAGGCGATGGCCGCGGCGAAGCCCGAGCTCTACGGACTCTACACCGCGCAGAGCGCGGGTCTGCTTCGCGACGCTTACGACAGAACCTCCGCCGCGCTCGAAGCCGGCAGAAGCGGAGCCGAAGAGGCTTCTGCGCTTTCCGCCGCTCTCGACGCGCTCGTCCCCGTCGAAGACTACAGGCGCGGAACACTGCTCGGATTCGACGGCGTTACGGACGAAGACTTGGCCGCGATGAGACTCAACCGCGGGAGCGTTTCCGTTTCCGACGGCGCCGTTTCGATAACCGGCGAAGGAACGCTCCGTTACTGCAACGCCGTTCGCGGCGGCATCGCCGGCGGCTCGCCTTTCGGTATCGCGACGCCGGAATACGACGGCTTCGCGATAAAAATAAACTCCGCCTCCGACGCGGCGCTCGACCTTGAAATAGGCAGACGCGGCAGTCCGGACGACTGCGTTTTCACTATTTCCGATATATACGTTTCCGCGGGAGAAAGGTATTACCTATTCCCGTTCAGCCGTTTCGGCGACCTGCCGCTCGACGGCACGCTGAACTATATATCCCTGACCTTCAGCGGAACGCAGGAGGTCTCGTTCTCCGACCTGCACGCGGCCGCCTCATCGGACGACGCCGTCAGGCGCTCCACGACCGAAACTCCCTTGACGTCGCAGAATTTCTCGCCGACTGCTTTTTATAAAATCCTGCAGCGCGACACCGATCTCGCGCTGACGATGAACGACACCTCCGGAGGCCAGGACCGCTTCACCTTCACCGAAAACGCGGAAAACGACGATTCGCAGCTGTGGCAGATATGCCGCGATCCCGTTATGACGTCGAGATTCAGGATAACGAACAAGAAGTTCGGTACTTCGATAGCGAAAGCTCCGTCCGGTGATATGACTCTCAGCGCAAAGGTCGCCGACTACACGGATGATTTGCAGAAATGGTCCTGCTCCTACAGCAGGACAAAGGGATTCCACTTTTATCTCAGCGGCGTCGGCAAGCTGAGCTACAGCGGCACTCACGCCCGCTTCGCCGGCCCCGGCACGGCAACAAGATATTTCGACGTCCTCTGCGCCGGTGATGAAGAGTGGACGCAGGTCTGGAGCGACGAATTCGACACGCTCGACCGCAGCGTATGGTACGTCGTGAACTCCAAGAACCGCGGCGATACCGAGCCGATGTTCAACCGCGACAGTCCGAACAACGTATATACGGAAAACGGCAACCTCGTCATCAAGACGATAAAGGAAGATTATCGCGGCTACCACGCCACAAGCGCATACCTGACCACCGAGGACAAGATCCATTTCTCCTACGGCAGATTCGAGATGCGCGCCAGGCTCCCCGAAGGGCGCAAGATCTGGCCGGCGTTCTGGCTGATGGGCGACGACAACGTCTGGCCCTACTGCGCGGAGATCGACGTCGTCGAAGCAGTCGGCTCCGGCCCCGACGACGACTGGCTCGGCGACCGGCGCTCCATCGCGACGTTCCACTACTGCAACGCCGGGAATCACTACGAGATCGGCGGATGGAGCGACTTCAATATCCTGACGCACACCGAGAAACTCTCGGAAAACTACCATATTTACGCTGTCGAATGGGAATACGACCAGATACGCTGGTATTTCGACGATACGCTTTACCTGACTGTCAACGTCGAGGGCGACGCGCTGAAAAACGCCCTGCAGGAAAACCCGATGTTTATGATACTCGACACCTCCATCGAAGGCCCCGGCAACAACCGTCTGCCCGATGGAATGCCCGACGAGGCTTATTTCTATATCGATTATATCCGCTACTGCAAGCCCTCGACATCGGCGGCGCCCGCGGACAGTTTGCCGTATGAATACGTCAGCAGCTCCCCCGATTTTCATCAGATCATCTGGTCGCCTGCAAACGTAGGCGCGGTCAACATTGAAAAAAATATGTTCGTCTATAACGACGCCGCCTGCAACACGAGCGTTTTCAACCTGACGGAGATGAAGCGCGTTGCTTTCAGAAACCTCACGCAGTCCGGCTGGACGATGGCAAGCGCGGTCTCCGCCGACGGAAGCACACTCGCCTTCGGCAGGCAGAGCAGGTTCACGGTATGCGACTCCAATCTCAACGTGCCTTATAACGAAGACGCCCCGCTTGAATTCCCCGCGCTCGCGCTCAGCAACGACGGCTCGCGGCTGTACTACGGCGGCGTGCCAAGAAGCAACGGCGAGGAATTCGCTGAACGGTTCCATATTTACGACACCGTGAATATGCAATGGCTGAGCAGCGAATACACCGGCAGCTGGGTGGATTCCATCGCCGTCCGCGACGACGACGTCTACGCCTACGGCTGCTTCAACGGGCTCGTGCGCGTGCGCTCCGCAAGCGGCGGAGATCTCGGAGAATTCAACGCGGGGGGCAGAGCGCTTTCGCTCGCGTTTTCGCCCGACCGCAGGAAGCTCTACGCCGCCTGCGGCGATCAGAAGATATACGTTTATGATATTGAAACCCGCTCCGCTCGCGTATTCGCGTCATGCGGGGACGAAATCTACCGCGTCGCCGTTTCGCCCGACGGAACGCGCGTTACCGCCGCCTGCGGAGACGCCTGCGCTCGCGTTTACGACACCGCGACGGGGCGGCTCGTCGCGCGTCCCTGCCTCGGCGACCTCGCGGTGACCTACGTCGACTACTCGCTCGACGGCAAGCTGCTCGCGCTCTGCGGTCTCGACGCCAAAGTCGGCGTCTACCGCGCTGACGACGGACTGCCGCTCGCGCTTCTGAGCAACACCGACAGCACATGCTGGTACAACACCGTCGCGATCAGCGCGGATAATACCTCGGTCATGGCGATACGCGGCGTGGAAAACTTCAACTCCGCCGTTTCCGGCTGGAAGCTCCCCGCCGACCTGCTCCCCGCGGACGGAGGCGACTCATCCGCGCTGGACGCGCTTCCCTGTTACGACGAAACCGCATACACTCCCGAAAGCTACGCGCCTTACGCCGCTGCGCTGAAAAACGCGCACGCGGTCAGGGCGAACAGATACTCCTCGCAGTCCGATATCGACTCGGCGGCCGCCGCCGTTTCCGCCGCGGCCGAAGGGCTCGTTGAGCTTGATTACATGAAGGGCGACTTCGACTTTGACGGCGAGATCACCGTTTCAGACGCGCTCGCCGCGCTCCGCATCGCCGCGAAGCTCGCGGACGAAACGCCGGAAAGCGTTCTTATCGGCGACATCGACGGCGACGGACACGTCACCGTTTCCGACGCGCTTGCGATACTCCGCGTAGCCGCCAAACTTGCAGACGCGCTTTAAGGAGGAAACGAATCCGGTGAAAAAACTGACGGCGGCCGTTTTGATCGCGGCTTTAATATGCGCCTGTTTCTCCGGCGGCGCTTTCACGGCGGCCGCGGATTCGCTCGACCGCGCCATGAGTACGGCAAAGCCGGAACTCTACGGATTATACACGCTGCAGTCCGGAAACGCCCTGCGTGACGTATATGATCGCGCAGCGGCAACAAAAGCGGCCGGCGGCACCGACGCCGCGCTTGCTGCCGCGCTGCGAAACGCGCTCGGCGGACTTATCCCGCTCGAAGATTACGGACGCCTCGAACTCGGCGGGTTCGGCAACGTGACAGACGCCGATATCGCTGGGATGAAGCTGAATTCCGGCTCCGTATCCTCCGCCGCGGACGGCGCTATCACGCTCTCCGGCGAAGGAACGCTGCGCTACTGCAACGCGGCGCGCGGCGGGATCGCGGGCCCCGATCCCTTCGGCGCAGTTTCGCCATACGCGGACGGAATCGCGCTGAAGATCGATTCTTCCGCTGACGCGTCGCTCGACGTTGAGATCGGGTCGCGCGGCGAAAACCGCTCCGTCTATACGATTTCGGATATCGCGGTCTCTTCGGGCGAGCGTTATTACTTCTTCCCCTTCAGCCGCTTCGGCTGTCAGCCCGACGAAACGTTCAATTACATCTCGCTGACCTTCACCGGCGCGGACGAGGTATCCTTCTCCGACCTGCACGGCGTCGCGGGAGCGCTCGACGGCACGCGGAAAGCGGAGTATTCCGAAACGCCCGTCACGCCGCAGGCGCTTGACGGCGGCGGATACTTCAAACTGCTGCAAAAAGGCACTTCGCTCGCGCTGACGATGCTTACTCCCGCAGATACCGGCGACAGATGCTGCGTTTTCGCCGATGACGACCCGAACGACGACAGTCAGCTCTGGCTGATATGTCCCGACCCCTCCTCCTCCAACGCGGTGCGCTTCATAAACAAACACTACGCCTTCGCTCTCCGATGCGACCCGAACATCGGATCGACCATATCGGCTTCGCGGCCGAATCTCACCGAACCCGAGCAGGTTTTCAACTATTCTTATAACAAAGCCCGCGGATTCTCGTTCACTGTTTCGGGTAATCAGCGTCTCTCTTATACCGAATCATCATTAAAGTTCGTCTCAATGACCGGCGGGATCAAATACTTTGAGATCGTCTCCGTCGCCGCGCCCGAATGGAGCACCGTATGGAGCGACGAATTCGACGGCCGCGCTCTCGACAGAAACGTCTGGAACGTCAGGGACGGAGTCGTTGACGGCGGCGAGAACTGCTACGCCTTCCGCGACAGCGAAGAGAACGTCTATCTGCAGAACGGAAATCTCGTGATACACACCTTCGAGGGAGAGTACCGCGGGCGCCCCGCGACAAGCGGGCACGTCAGCACCGAGGATAACGTGCAGTTCGGCTACGGCAGGTATGAATTCCGCGTGAAAATGCCGCACGGACAGGGGATATTCCCCGCGCTCTGGATGATGGGCAACGACGACCTGTGGCCGCTGACGGGCGAGATCGATATTCTCGAAATGGTCGGATCCGGCCCGTCCGACGGCTGGAGGGACGACAAAAAAGCAATCGCCACCTTCCACTATGCCGACGAAAACGGCGAGCACCGCGAGATCGGCGGCTACTCGACAAACGGTTTTCTCTACTGCCCGGAGCGTCTTTCCGAGGATTATCACGTATACGCCGTTGAATGGGAAAAGGATCAGCTGCGCTGGTACTTCGACGATATACTTTATCTGACTGTCAACGTCGAAGACGCCGCGCTCGCCTCCGCGCTGCAGGAAAACCCGATGTACATACGCATCAACGTTGCGCTGCACGGGCCCGGCGACTATCAGCTGCCCGAAGATATGGCCGAGGCGTTCACGTACGTCGATTACGTCCGCTATATGAAGCCGCGCTCTTCGGCGGCGCCGCAGGACGGAATAAAATTCGACCGCGCGATTCCGACGTATGATTTCAGCCGGGAGTTCTGGTATCCTGCCAATGCCGGAGCCGCTGACGCCGCGCAGGATAAAATGCTGTATGCAAGCGGTTCTTCCGCGCTCAAGATATTCAGCGTCGGGGATATGAGCGAGCTTTACAGCGCCGAGATCGGCGGCGACCGGTACTGGATAAAAAGCTGCGCTTTATCCGCGGACGGCAGCCGCGCGGCTGCCGGATACACCGGCGGCGTCGCGGCATACAACGGCAGATTGAGCATAAGCGCCAAAACCGACTTCGCTTCAAACTCGCCCGTTGTCGCGTTAAGTCCCGACGGCTCGCGCTGCTACGCCGGCGGACAACCTAACGACTCGAGCGGTTTCTGCGATTACTTTTACGTTTACAATGCGTCGAATATGCGCTTGATCAAGAGCGAATACACCGGCAGCTGGGTGGACAGCATAGCAGTCCACGACAGCGGCGTTTACGCCTACGGGTGCTTCGACGGCACCGTGCGCGTGCGTTCCGCTTCCGACGCCGACCTCGGCGGTTTCACCGCGGGCGGCAGAGTGATAAGCATCGCCTTCTCTCCTGACGGAAAGAAACTCTACACCGCCGACGGCGGATGCAATATTTACGCTTACGATATCGAAAGCGGCACCGCGTCGCTCCTCGCCTCGCTCGGCGACGAAGTTTACCGTATCGCCGTTTCGCCGGACGGAACACGCCTCGCCGCCGCCTGCGGCGACTCCTGCGCGAGAGTCTACGACCTCGCGACCGGACGGCTCGCCGCGCGCCCCTGCCTCGGCAGATTGTTCGTCACCGCAGTCAATTATTCCGTCGACGGCAAGCTTCTGCTTCTCGGCGGTACCGACGGCAAGATCGGCGTTTTCCGCGCCGACGACGGGCATCCGCTCGCGCTGCTGACGGAAAACGACAGACCGCGTTGGTTCGACACCGCCGTCATCTGCGCGGATAACTCCGCCGTCATGTCGATACGCCGCATTTACGACTACCGATCCGGACCGATCGCGTGGACGCTTCCGTCCGATCTCATACCCGCCGACGGCGGAGATCCCTCCGCGCTGGACGCGCTTCCCTATTACGACGAAACGGCCTACACCGCCGAAAGCTACGCGCCTTACGCCGCCGCCCTGAAAAACGCACACGCGGTCAAGGTGAACAGATACTCCGCGCAGGCGGTCATAGACGCCGCCGCGCAGGCGCTTTCCGACGCCGAGTCCGCGCTTGAAGAAAAGACAGTCAGGGGCGACCTCGACGGCGACGGCGAAGTCACCGTCTCCGACGCGCTCCGCGCCCTCCGCTTCGCGGCGGGGCTTTCCGAGCCGGACGAAAACGCTCTTCGCTCAGGCGACGCTGACGCGGACGGCGAAATAACCGTGTCCGACGCGCTCGTGATACTCCGGGTCGCCATTGGGTTGACAAGCACACTCTGACGGAGGCGATGTGTTTGAAAAAACTCATATCCCTTCTGCTGCTCACAGCACTCGTGTGCGCGTGCTTTTCCGGCGCCGCTTTCACTGCGGCGGCGGACTCGCTCGACCGCGCGATGAACGCCGTCAAGCCCGAGCTTTACGGAATGTATACGCCGCAGTCCGGCAACGTGCTGCGAGATAAATACGACCGCGCCTCCGCGCTGAAAGCGACAGGCTCAACCGATATCACTCTCTCGAACTCGCTTCGCAACGCGCTCGGCAGGCTGGTCGCTCTTGACGAATACACACACGTCGCGCTCGCCGGCTTCGGCGGTGTGACCGAAAACGATATAGCCGCGATGAAACTCAACGCGGGCGGCGTTTCCATATCCGGCGGCGCCGTGACGCTCATCGGCGAAGGGACGCTCCGCTACTGCAACGCCGCCGAAAACGGCATAGCCGGCCCGTCTCCCTTCGGCGCCGACCTCTCGGACGCGGACGGGCTCGCGCTGACTGTGACTTCTGCCGCGAAGGCGACGCTCGATCTCGAGATAGGCGTGCGCGGAAGCGAAAGCGACTGCGTTTTCATAATTCCCGACGTCGCCGTTTCCGAAGGTGAAAAGACATACTTTTTCCCCTTTGAGCGCTTCGGCTGTGCGGCGGCGGACAATACGCTGAATTATATCTCGCTCGCGTTTACGGGGTCGCCCGAGGTCACCTTCAGCGACCTCCACGGCGTCGCGAACTCGCTCGACGACGCGAAAAAGAGCGAATACTCCGAGGCCGTCGCGACTCCCGAAACGCTGAACGCGAAAAAATACTACAAGCTGCTGCAGAAGGATTCCACGCTCGCGCTGACGATGTTCAAAGCGACCGGCGAGGGCGACGAGACCTTCGGCTTCACGGAAGACGATCCCGACGACGACGCGCAACTGTGGCAGCTTTGCCCCGATCCGGATCAGCCGGAGCGCGTGCGCATAGTCAACAAGCATTACGGCTATGCGATACGCGGGGCTTATAACTATACACTCGGCTTCCTTCCCATTTCGGCGCGGGCGAACCTCACGAGCAACGAGCAGCTCTGGCTATGGGATTATAACGACGGCGGCTTTGCTTTTTGCGTTCCCAACTGGACGCGCATATCCTACTCCGGCGACAAGTTCCGGATCACCGGCATAAACGCCGAGGTGAAGCGTTTCACCCTCGTCGAGGCCGGCGGTCCCGAATGGACGCAGGCGTGGAGTGACGAATTCAACGGCGCGCAGATTGACCGCGGCGTCTGGCACGTCCTGGAAGAAACGAAAACGTGTTACTCCCTGCGCGACAACACGAACAACGTCTACGTCAGAGACGGCAACCTCGTTATACACACCTTGAGGGAAGAATACAACGGCCGTCAGGCGACGACCGGGCATATACGCAGCGAATTCAGCACCGACTTCGGCTACGGAAGATACGAATACCGCTCAAAACTGCCGAAAGGCGACGGCGTCTGGCCCGCCTTCTGGATGATGGGCGAGGAAGACCTTTTCCCCCACACCGCCGAGATCGACGTCCTCGAGATGATCGGCACCGGCGAAACGGACGACTTCGCCGGCGAAAAGAAGGCGTTCGCCACCTTCCACTACGCGGGGGACGACGGCAAGCACGTCGAGCAGGGCGGCTGGACGGACCTCGGCATTCTCCATACGAAGGAACCGCTTTCCGACGACTACCACATTTACGCAGTCGAATGGGACAAGAATCAGCTCCGCTGGTACTTCGACGATCTGCTCTATATGGTCGTGAATATCGAGGGCGACGCGCTCGAACGCGCGCTTCATACGAATCCGATATATCTGATAATCAGCGTCGGGCTGAACTGCCCTGACGGTCAGCTCCCCGAACATATGGTCGAGTCGTTCCTTTACGTCGATTACGTCCGCTATTACAAGGACGCCTTGTCGGCGAAGCCGCAGGGAAATATCGCGTATGACGTTACGGATTCAAAGCCCGAATTCTCGCAGATCTTCTCTTACGCCGCGCAGACCGGCGCTTACTGCGCGGCGACCGATACGCTCGTCTACTCGACCGGCGCGGGAGAATCGCGCACCTACGGCGTCAGCGATATGGTGTTCCGTTCAATACTGAAACTCGCGGGCGGCGAAAGTGACTGGATCATGTCGAGCGCCGTTTCCGCCGACGGCAACAAAATCGCGCTCGGCAGCAGAGGCAAACTCACGGTGACGGATTCGCAGTTCGCCGCGTCGGAAAGCATCGAGTTTCCGTCTGAATATCCGGCGGCCGCGCTGAGCAACAACGGCTCGCGCTGCTACGCCGGCGGCACCGCGATCGACGATTCCGATTTCTGCAAATACCTCTACGTTTACGATACGTCCGATATGCATACGCTCCGCAGGGAATACACCGGCAGCTGGGTGGATACCGTCGCGGTCGCAGCGAACGATTACTACGCTTACGGCTGTTTCAACGGCGCGGTTTACGTCCGTAGCGCGAGTGGTATCGGCGCTGGAAACTTCAAGACGGACGGCAGAGTCGTCAGCATAGTCTTTTCGCAGGACTGCAAAACGCTTTACGCCGCCTCCGCCGACGGCAATATATATGTTTATGATATAGATACTCAAACCCCCTCGATCTTCGCCTCATGCGTTGACGAGATATATCAGCTCGCGCTCTCACCCGACGGAAAGCATATAGCCGCCGCCTGCGGCGACTCCTGCGCCCGCGTCTGGGACACCGCGACCGGCAAGCTCATCATACGCCCGTGCCTCGGGCGACTGCTCGCGACGAACGTCGCTTATTCATCCGACGGCAAACTGCTCGCCGTCTCCGGCACGGACGGCCGCATCGGGATCTACCGCGCCGATGACGGGCTCCCGCTCGAGTTGCTGACGGAAGGCGTTCCGCGCTGGTATAACACCATCGCGCTGAACGCGGATGCGTCCGTGCTGATGGCAATACGCTACGTTACGGATTACAAATCCGGCCCCGTCGCGTGGCGGCTTCCCGAAGACCTTATACCCGCCGACGGCGGCGACGCTTCCGCGCTCGGCAAGCTGCCCTATTACGACGAAGCTGCCTACACCCCCGAAAGCTACGCCGTCTACGCCGCCGCGCTGAAAAACGCGCACACGGTCAGGACGAACAGATACTCTGCGCAGGCGGTCATAGACTCCGCCGCTGACGCGGTCGCCGCAGCATCCGCCGGACTCGTAAAGGCGGGGCTGATGAAGGGCGATCCGACGGGCGACGGCATGATCACCGTTTCCGACGCACTGCGCGCGCTCCGTTTCGCCGCGAAGCTCGCGGAAGCGGACGCGACCGGACTTTACGTCTGTGACGTCGACTGCGACGGCGAGATCACCGTCGCGGACGCGCTGTTGATCCTTCGCGCCGCGATCGGACTGATACAGCTTTAATAACGGCGGCACGCCGCCGAAAAGATAATGCAAACCAAAGGAGAGACTCAGTATGAAGAAGATCATCGCAACCATCCTGACCGCGATCATGGTCTGCTCGCTCTTCGCGGGCGCCGTCACCTTCGCGGACTCCGCCCTTTCCGCCGCGCTCGAAGCGGCGAAACCGGAGCTTTACGGACTCTATACCGCCCACACCGGCGGCTATCTGCGCGACTGCTACGACAGAGCGCAGGCGGCTCAGCAGGCGGGCGGAGACGGCAGCGACGAGGCGACGGCACTCAACGCCGCGCTCAACGCCCTCACGCCGCTGACCGATTATACCCGCTCGCCGCTCATCGGCTTCGTCAACGTCGACGCCGCGGCGATAGCGGCAATGAAGCTGAACTCAGGCAGCGTCACCGCCGATCAGGGAGTTATCACCCTTTCCGGCGAAGGCAAGCTCCGCTATGCCAACGCCGCAGCGGAGGGGATCTCCGGCGACTCACCCTTCGGCGTCGCGACTGACGACTGCGACGGCTTCGCGCTGAAGATCTCCGCAGACGCCGACGCCGTGCTCGACCTCGAAGTCGGCAGACGCGGCAGCGCGGACGATTGCGTCTTCACTCTTTCCGACGTCGTTATCACCGCGGGCGAGAGATACTACCTCTTCCCCTTCGACCGCTTCGGAGATCTCCCGCTCGACGGCACGCTGAACTACATCTCCCTGACCTTCACCGGCGCTTCGCTCGTTTCCTTCAGCGATCTGCACGCCGTGCTTGCGGAGGAAACCGCCGGCGAGTACGAATACACCGAGACCAAGCTGACCGCCCCCGTTTTCGACAGTTCCAAGTATTACAAGATCACCCTTTTCGGCGATCCCGACAAGGTCTTTGAAATGGTCGACGACACAGGCAACGGCAAGTATCTGCTGAAGGAACCGGTTCCGGGAAAAGCGAGCCAGGAGTGGCAGATCTGCCGCGACCTCTCCAACACGTCGCGCTACCGCATAATCAACCGCCACTACGGCACGACTCTGTTCGCCGACGTGACCGGCGTCGCGCCGTCGCTCAACGACGGAGTTCCCAACCTCACGGACACCAATCAGGAATGGTCGCTCTCGTATAAAGCCAGGACCGGTTTCACTATCCAGATCTCAGGCGTCACCAAGCTGACCACGTCTATAGACGGCAGAGTCCGCTGTCAGAGCGCCGGCACGACCAAGACCTTCGATATCTACGAGGTCCCCGGCGACGATTGGCGCCTCGTCTGGGCCGAAGAGTTCAACGACGGCGAAGTCGACCGCACCGTATGGCGCAACCGCACCGGCAAGTTCCGCCCCGTCAGAGAGCCTATCTACCACCGCGCAGGACCGGAGAATATGTACTTTGAGGACTGCGACGACGACGGCGTCGTCAGCGGCAACCTCGTTATCCGCACCGACACCTCCCCCTGCGAGGAAACCACGCGCTACTACCAGACTCCCGGGCATGAGGAAGACGTCCTCGCGACCGGCGCGTATCTCGACTCCGTCGGCAACCACCTGTTCACTTACGGCAGAATGGAGATCCGCGCACGTCTGCCCGAAGGCGATCACATCTGGCCGGCGGGCTGGATGATGGGCACCTCCACGATGGGCTGGGCCGCCTGCGGCGAGCTTGATATAATCGAAATGGTCGGCAACGGCGAACGCGGCAATCACACCGGCGAAAGTTCTCCGATAGCGACGATCCACTGTATGGCGGATACCGGCGTCGGCTACACGCAGGGAAGCAACGCGACCGGCAAGATGCTCACCGACGATATACTCGCCCACAACTACCACAGCTATATAGTCGAGTGGGACGCCGACAGCGTACGCTGGTTCTGGGACGATATTCTCTTCTTCGTAATGCCCATTGACGTCAATCAGGAGCAGTACTCGTTCCTCTCCAACCCGATGTATCTGATACTCAACACCTCGATAGACACATCCAAGAGGGAGCAGGAAGGTATCAGTTCTCTCCCCGATAACACTCCCGAGGAGAGCTTCTACTACATCGACTACATCCACTACTATAAAAAGACGAAGGAGGCAACTCCCGAAGCCGACTCCCCCGTCGAAACTTATAAGAACTTCGCCTTCTACGATCACTCCAGCGAGATCGAGAACGTCATGGCCGCCGACGGCACCGGCAACAAGGCGTTCATCACCGGCAAGAGCGGCAAAATAATGGTCTATGACATACCCACCGGCACCCTCGACCTCTCCCGCACGGTCAACTACGCCGACTGCCCGTGGAGCGGCGCCGTTTCTCCCGACGGCAGCAAATACGTCGTCGTCGAGCAGGGCGGCAACGACCGCGGCGACGTCAATGCCGGCCGCATACTCGTTTTTGAAAACGGCAACTTCAGCAACCCGAGAATAATTGAAGGCAGCTACGCCTCCTGCGCCGAATGCGCGATCACGCCCGACAGTAAATACCTGCTGCTCTTCGGCAGACCGCACTCCACGGAGGGCAGGAACACCGCGAAGAACGTCTACGTCTTCGACCTCGACACCGGCGAGATTGTTATGCAGGATCCCTACGCCGCTTACGGCCGCGAGCTCGTTATGGCCGCGGACGGCCGCTTCGCCGCCTCCGGCACCGACGGCAAGGCGATGCTCTACTCCGCCGATTTCCAAAAGGTCGGCGAACTTGAGAACGACATACTCGTCAGCGCGATGGCGTTCAGCGGCGACAGCAGCCGCCTCGCTACCTGCAACACACGCGGCGTCATCCGCGTATGGGATTCCGCGACGGGCGAGCTTGTCAAAGCGATTGACGGACCCGGCGAATACGATATCCTCTCAGTCGCGCTGAACGCCGACGGAAGCCGCGTCGCCGTCGGCTGCTCCGACTTCTGCACGAGACTGTTCGACGTCGGAAGCGGCAAGCTTATCAAGCGTATGGCGGGCGCGCAGTCCTTTATCGCCACGGTCAGGTATTCGCCCGATTTCAGCGTTATAGCCGCCGCGTCCAACGACGGCAAAATCCGCGTCTACGACGCGGACGGCAACATCCGCTGCATCCTCGAATCCAACCGCGGCGATACCGGCTATATCGACAAGTTCCTCTTCTCAGCGGACGGCAAGCACATCGCCGCCGAGATATTCATTACTCAGAGAAGCTGCGTCGCCTTCTGGGAGCTTCCCGACGGCATAGCTACCGAAAAGGCCGACTTCTCCGCGCTCGAGGCGCTGTCGTTCCATGACGAAACGGCGTACACCGCCGAGAGCTACGCTCCCTACGCCGAGGCGCTGAAAACCGCGAACGCGGTCAAGGCGAACCCGTACTCCGCGCAGAGCGCGATCGACGCCGCAGCGCAGGCGGTCGCGGAAGCCGCGGAAGGTCTCGTTGAAGGCGGAGACGAGCCCGATATAATGAAGGGCGACTTCGACGGCGACAAGCAGATCACCGTAAACGACGCCCTTTCCGCGCTCCGTATCGCCGCGAAGCTGGCCCCCGAAACGCCTGAAGCGTTGCTCATAGGCGATATTGACGGCGACGGCATGATTGCCGTCAACGATGCGCTCGCGATACTCCGCGTCGCCGCGAAACTGGTTGACAGCCTGTGATCACATTAACTCACGCCGAACAGGCGGAAGATACACTCGGCAGAGGACTGCGGTCTTCTGCCGAGCTTCATAAGAGGGTGAACGTATGAAAAAAACGATAGCCGCGCTGCTTTCCGCGCTGATGCTCTGCTCGCTTTTCGCGGGCGCGATACCCTTCGCCTCCGCGGATTCCCTCGACGACGCGATCGCCGCCGCGGGCAGAGAGCTTTACGGTATGTATACGGCGCAAAGCGGAAACCTGCTTCGCGACTGCTATGACAAAGCA
>JAFZQJ010000029.1 GCA_017620395.1 Clostridia bacterium
TGCTTTGTCATAGCAGTCGCGAAGCAGGTTTCCGCTTTGCGCCGTATACATACCGTAAAGCTCTCTGCCCGCGGCGGCGATCGCGTCGTCGAGGGAATCCGCGGAGGCGAAGGGTATCGCGCCCGCGAAAAGCGAGCAGAGTATCAGCGTTGAGAGAAGTGCGGCTATGGTTTTCTTCACGTATTCACCTTCTTGTGATACTCGGCAGCTGCCGAGTATGCTTCATTCATGCGGGAATAGTACTGTTGTTAAAGGGAATCTGAGAGTTTGGCGGCGACGCGGAGTATCGCGAGCGCATCGTTGACGGAAATCATGCCGTCGCCGTCAATATCGCCTATGAGCAGCGCTTCGGGCGTTTCGGGGGCCAGCTTCGCGGCGATACGGAGCGCGGAAAGAGCGTCGTTTACGGTGATCTGCTTGTCGCCGTCGAAGTCGCCCTTCATTATATCGGGCTCGTCTCCGCCTTCAACGAGGCCTTCCGCGGCTTCCGCGACCGCCTGCGCTGCGGCGTCGATCGCGCTCTGCGCGGAGTACGGGTTCGCCTTGACGGCGTTCGCGGTTTTCAGCGCCTCGGCGTAGGGAGCGTAGCTCTCGGCGGTGTACGCCGTTTCGTCGTAGAACGACAGCGCCTCGAGCGCGGAGCAGTCGGCGCTTTCGGGGATCAGTCCCTCCGGCAGGGTCCAGCTGCATACCGCCGAGTTGAAGTCCTCGACTCCGCGCACGGCGGTAACGGATGCGCCGTCCGCGCCGAAGACGACGGAGTTGTACCAGCATGCGCCGCGTTCTTCGCCGAGCAGCGCGAGCGGGAGCCCGTCGCGGGCGCGGAAAACGCCGATTTTGCTGTCGATGCCGGCGAGCGCGAGCATAGCGCCGTCGGGCGAAAAGGCGAGCGCCGTGACCGCCGTCCTGCCGAGGAACGGGCGCGCGGCGAGCCGTCCGGTCCCGGTATCGTAGATCCTCGCGCACGCGTCGCCGCAGGCGGCGGCGAGCAGACTTCCGTCGGGCGAAACGGCGAGCTGATAGACTTCGTCGCCCGCCTTGCCGAAAGCGGAAACGGCTTCGGCTTCAACGTCGTAAGCGTAGACCCCGCCGTTTGCGGTCGCGGCGTAGAGCCGCTTGCCGTCCGGCGAAAACGCGAGCGCGGAGATCCTGCCGCCGACCGTGAAAACGCGGTAGCCGGTCTTTCCCGCGGAGCGCACGTGAACGCTGCCGTCGTAGCAGCCGAAGGCGTAGTCGTCGTTTTTCGCGACGGCTATGGAATCCACCCAGCTGTCGGTCTTCTCGCGGGTTATCTCCGCGAGCGTCCTGCCGTCGTAGACGTAGAAATAATTGCAGTCGCTGCTGTTTGAATTCTCCGGCGTTCCGCCGGCGTAGCAGCGCGAGCCGTCATAGTTGAGCGCGACGACGGGGTAACGTCCGGAGAAGCCGCCGTTGACCGCGTTGCCGAAGTCCGCGTCCGTCACGGTCAGCTTGCGGTATCTGCCGAAAACGTACCTGCTCCCGTCGCCGGAGATCGCGTCGCTCATCACCCAGTATCCGCCGGAGCTCAATCTCGCGGCGGGAGCCAGCGCCGTGTTGCCGCCGTTATAAAGCATAACGTCCGCGGCGGCGTTGCCGTAAAGCAGCACTCCGCGTTCCGTGTCGACGGCGCAGGGGTTGGCGGGCGACCAGATCTTGTTGAAGCAGTCCGCCTCCGTCTTTTCCGCGGCGAAGGGCAGTTCGCTCTGCGGCGCGTACGCGGCGTCCTTGTAGTAGCGGACGTAATCTATATAATACTTCGTTTCCTGCGTCACGTTCGGCGGGAGCTCGTAGTTGCCGGGCCCGTCGATGCCGGTGTTGAGCCGGATATACATCGGGTTTTTCTGCAGCGCGTTTTTCAGCGCGTCGGAGTCGACGTTTATCGTCAGATAGAGCACGTCGTCAAAGTACCATCTTATCTGATCCGCCTCCCATTCGATCGCGTAGACGTGGAAGTCGTCCGTCAGCTTTTCGTTGCTTATCAGTATCGTTCCGTCGGTCCAGCCGCCGATCTCGGCGTGATAGCCGTTTCCGTCGGCGTAATGGAAGGTGGCGAAGGAACGGCGGTGTCCGAGCCAGTCGTTTTCTTCGTCGAGCGCGATGAACTCCATAATATCGATCTCGGCGCAGTAGGGCCAGTTATCCTTGTCGCCCATCAGCCAGAAGGCGGGCCAGACCTTGTAGCCGTCCGGCAGCTTCGCGCTCATCTCTATCCTGCCGAAGGAAACGTGAAGCTTATCCTCGGTGGTGATCTGCGCGGCGGTGGAAGGCATACCGTTGTAATTCTCGACAACGGTCTTCAGCACGAGGCAGCCGTCCTCGAAGCATATATTGTTGTCGTCGTCGCGGTAGTAGTAGGGATCGGTCGGGTCGTTGTTCTTGCCGGTCATCGGGAACCATACTCCACGGTTGAGCGCGCCGTCGTTGAATTCGTCGCTCCACGCGAGCGACCAGTCGGGCCCGCCTGCGGAAACGACGTCGAAGTATCTTATCAGCGCGTTGGTCTCCGTCAGCTTCGGCGTGTCGCCGGTATAGGTCAGCGCGACGCGCGAAGCGCCGTTATAGTAGAATGAAAAGCCCTTCGCCTTTGAATAGCTGACCGACCAGAGCTGGCCCGAATCGGTCAGATCCGGACAGGCGGCGCTGAAGGACGCGTTTCCGGAATCGCTGCTTCGCAGCAGCGCGAGGGCGTGGTTTTTGTTTATAAGTCTTATCTGATTCGGATTGGTCGGGTCGGCGCAGAGCTGCCAGAGCTGCGCGTCGTCGCCCTGAACGCTCTCGGAAAAGGTTAGGAAAGCGTCCGCCCGCGAGGGCTTGGATACCATCGTGAGCGCGGAGGAGGTACCGCGTTTGAGCAGTTTGTAATATTCCGCGCTGTTGAAACGCGGCGCGGCCGCCGGCGTTTCCGAGTATTCGCGCGCCGCGCCTTCGGCGGAGCCGGATACGGCGTGCAGGTCGGAGAAGGAAACGAGCGAAGCGCCGGTGAAGGTCAGGGATATATAGTTCAGCGTGCCGTCAAGCGGCGGCGCGCCGAAACGGTCGAAGGGGAAGAGGTAATACCTTTCGCCCTCGGTCACGGTAATATCCGAGAGGGTGAAAACGCAGTCCTCCGCGCTGCCGCGCCTGCCGATCTCGAGGTCGAGCGAGGCGTCGGCGTCGGCGCTTATCTTCAGCGCGAAGCCGTCCGCCGTCTGGCAGGGCACGCCGAAGGGCGACGGGCCGGATACGCCTTCGGAGGCGGCGTTGGCGTAGCGGAGCGTACCGCTGCCGGAGAGCGTGACGACGCCGTCGGAAACAGAAACGCTCCCGCGTCGAAGCGGCATACTGCGGATATCTGCGTCGGTCAGTCCTTCAAAGCCGAGCTGTGGTTCGCGCGTGTAATGCTCGAGCGGAGCGAGCGCGTCAATAGCGGCGTATATCGCCGCGGCTTCGCCGTTGTCGGTGCGTCCGGACTGAATGACAGCCTGTGCTTTGTCATAGCAGTCGCGAAGCAGGTTTCCGCTTTGCGCCGTATACATACCGTAAAGCTCTCTGCCCGCGGCGGCGATCGCGTCGTCGAGGGAA
>JAFZQJ010000030.1 GCA_017620395.1 Clostridia bacterium
CATGGCTTCGTATTCGGCGGCGACGATGGCTTCGCCCTTCTCTACCTCTACCTCGTAGGTTTTTCCGTTGAGAGTAATTTTATATTTCATATCGGGTTCCGTCCTTTCGTCACTTTACTTCTTTGATGGAGATGAAGCGCAGGGTGTTCAGCGGCTCGCCGAGCTTGTCGGCGGTTATCGCCATGAGCATCGCCGCGGTCTTGTCGGGCACGTCGAAGAGCTTGACCTCGCCGCAGGAGCCGGGGGCTTCCGCGACCGGCGCGGCGGGAGCTTCGGCCGCTGCCGCGGGCGCGACTTCGGCGGGCGCCGCCTTATCCTTCAGGAACACGCCCATCAGCTTGATGACGCCCATCAGCAGCACGAGCACCGCGAAGACGACCAGCAGGCCGAGCCCGGCGATCGCGAGCACGCCGCCGGCGGACTTCGCCATCTCGGCGTTGGAGTTCGCGCCCGTCGCGGCTGCCGCTTCGGAAATGAATCTCAGCATATCGGTATCCCGTCCTTTCAGATGGCTTCGATGGTGTACTTCGCCTTATTCTCCGCGTTGGCGCGGCGGTCGGTCAGGAACTTCTCCGCCTGCTGCGGGAAGGCGATGTAGGAGAGGACGTCCTCGTCGGTCTCGGCGAGGTCGCCGATCTCGGCGCGCGCCTTCTCTATCTGCGGCTCGAGCGTGTCCGCGAAGCGGCAGGTGATGCGCTCCTCGCCCTCAAGCCCCTTCTTCATAAGGTCGGCGTCGATCTCGCCGGGGGCGCGGCCGTATTCGCCGCGGAGGTACGCCTTTATCTCCTTGCTGATGGTCTTGTAGCGTTCGCCCTGCAGGACGTTCGTCGCCGCCTGGACGCCGACCATCTGGCTCATCGGAGTTACCAGCGGAGGATAGCCCATGTCCTTGCGGACGCGGGGGGTCTCTTCAAGCACCTCGGGCAGACGGTCGAGCGCGTTCTGCGCCTTCAGCTGCGCGATGAGGTTGGAGAGCATTCCGCCGGGGATCTTGTAGTTCAGCGCGTCGGTGTCGGTCGCGAGCACGCGGGGGTTCAGCTTGCCGGCTTCGAGGAACTCGTCGCGGACGGGCTTGAACCAGTCGTTGACCTGCTTCGTGACGGCGTCGTCAAGGTCGACTTCGTAGCCGAGGCGGCGCAGCGCGAACGCGAGCGTTTCGGTCGCGGGCTGGGAGGTGCCGCCGGAGAAGCAGGAGGTCGCCGTGTCGATGACGTCGGCGCCGGCTTCAACGGCCTTCAGATAGGTCATGTACGCAAGGCCGGTCGTGCAGTGCGTGTGGACGACGAGCGGCAGGTCGACGGCGTTCTTGATCGCGGAAACGAGGTCGTACGCCTCGTCCGGAGTCATGACGCCCGCCATATCCTTGATGCAGATAGAGTTGACGCCCATTTCCTGCATCTCCTTGCAGAGCTTGACGTAGTTCTCAAGCGTATGCACCGGACTGGTGGTGTAGGAGATCGCGCCGGAGGCGTGGGCGCCGCATTTCAGCGTTTCTTCCACCGCGACCTTGATGTTGCGGATGTCGTTGAGCGCGTCGAAAATGCGGATGATGTCTATGCCGTTTTTGACGGAAAGCTGCACGAAGCGGCGGACGACGTCGTCCGGATAGTGCTTGTAGCCGAGCAGGTTCTGACCGCGCAGCAGCATCTGCAGCTTGGTATCGGGCATCTTCTCCTTGATCCTGCGGAGGCGCTCCCACGGGTCCTCGTTCAGATAGCGCAGGCAGGAGTCGAAGGTCGCTCCGCCCCAGCATTCGACGGAGTAGTAGCCCGCCTTGTTCATCGTTTCGAGTATGCCCTCGAACTTATCGAAGGGCAGTCTGGTGGCGATGAGCGACTGGTTGGCGTCCCTCAGCACCGTTTCGGTGAAACCGACTTTTTTCATATTCACTCGTCCTTTCGAGGTAAAATGCGTTCGCAAAGCGCTGTTTGCGGGTCGTCCGGCGGCGCAAGCGGCATCGCGCCCCTCATCTCCCGCCATTATACAGTATATCACACACGAAGCGTGAATGCAAGCGGTTTCACAACAAATTGCGAAGCCGTTTTATAATAGACTGATTGGCGGTAAGGACAACACGGTTTTGAACGGCGGATTTTGCCCCGTTCCGTGTTAAAATGCTCGGCAATACAGCAAGTATTGCCTTGCGCTTTTGCCTTGAACGAAACAAAATCGGTTCGTTCAAAACTGCTCCGCACCTGAAAGCGAGGCAAATCCGAGGGATTTGCGGCGCGGAGGACGACGGCGGGCCGGCGCCCGCCGAGGACAACAAGCCGGAAAGTTCCGGATTTGACCGCTTATCAGGCGTATTGTCCTTATCGCCGATCAGTCATTTCTGATTTTACTATTTACAAATCCTGAAAAATATGTTATTCTTTTATTCGAAAGGGGGTCTGATTAATGGAACTTAAAGGAAGCAAAACCGAGAAAAACCTGATGGAGGCGTTCGCCGGCGAATCGCAGGCGAGGAACAAGTACACCTACTTCGCTTCTAAGGCGAAGAAGGAGGGCTACGAGCAGATAGCCGCCATTTTCGAGGAGACCGCGATAAACGAGAAGGAGCACGCCAAGCTGTGGTTCAAGCACCTGGGCGGCATCGGCACGACCGCCGAGAACCTTCTTGCCGCCGCCTCCGGCGAAAACGGCGAGTGGACCGATATGTATCCGCGCATGGCCGCGGAGGCGAAGGAGGAGGGATTCCTCCAGATCGCCGCGCAGTTCGAGGGCGTAGCGAAGATCGAGAAGGCACACGAGGAGAGATACCGCAAGCTGCTTGCGGCGCTCGAGGCCGGCGCCGTCTTCGAGAAGGACGGGACCTATATGTGGAAGTGCCGCAACTGCGGTCATATCCACGTCGGCAAGTCCGCTCCGCAGGTCTGCCCCGTCTGCGCCCATCCGCAGGCATATTTTGAGATCGTCGTCGAAAACTACTGAGTTTTTTCGGTGAGGCCTTTCGCTCAGCGCGACAGGTCAAGGTCAGAAAGAAAAACGCCGCGTCGAAAGACGCGGCGCTTTTATTGTTGTCAGCGGTCATTTGTCGTTCAAACGCTCCGCGTGAATGCGCGGACGAGCGATGCTCGTCCCTACGGGCTGTCATCCCGAGCGTCAGCGAGGGATCCCACACCGTAAGCAGACGCCTGCATACGTTGTCATCCTGAGCGAAGGCGAAGCCGGAGTCGAAGGATCTTGTCGGTAACGGTCGTGTTATCGGGAAAGTGTGCAGTCGGAAACGGGGGCTACGCTTTGTTTTCTTTCGCGGCGTTCTGTTTTCTTTCGCGGCGTTACGCTGAAAGGGATAGCTCGTCTTTAAGATCCTTCGACTGCGCAACCTTCGGTTGCTCCGCTCAGGATGACAAACCGACCGCTGCGCTGCGTGAGATCCTTCGGCTGCGCGATGCTTCGCATCGCTCCGCTCAGGATGACAAAGGACGGCGCGGGTGCGTGAATGCGCGGACGAGCGATGCTCGTCCCTACGGGCGCGGCGGACGCTTTTACATAACGCAAACCGCGCGGCATTTCTGCCGCGCGGTATGAGTAAACGTTCGCTTTTCCGGTGTAAGCGGTACCGTTTCCGCGCGCCGTGGCTGAACGGCTGCGGAAGTCCCCTTCTCCGCGGCGTAGGACGCGGGAAAGGTCGTAAGCTCTGAACTCAAAACCATCAGCCGACGCTTACGCGCAGGTTTACGGTTTTAAGTTATGACGCGGCTGCGCCGCGGTTATGAACTCGCCTTCGGCGAGCGTTGACACAAATCGCTCCGCGATTCGCGTCAGACCAGCTCGATGATCGCCATCTCGGCGGCATCGCCGCGGCGCGGACCGGTCTTGATAACGCGGGTATAACCGCCGTTGCGGCTTTCATACCTGGGCGCTATCTCGTTGAACAGCTTGCTGACGACGTCTTCCTTCGTGATGAAGGCGAGCGCCTGACGGCGGCTGTGAAGAGTATTCTTTTTGCCGAGAGTGACCATCTTGTCGGCGACGGAGCGCAGCTCCTTCGCTCTGTAAAGGGTGGTCTCGATGCGGCCGTGCTCCAGCAGCGCCGTGACCATGCCTCTCATCATCGCGATGCGGTGATCGGTCGGTCTCCCGAGTTTTCTCGTTCCGGGCATATCAAATATCCTCCCTGTATCATTCTTCTTCCCTGCGCAGGGACAAGCCCAGCGAGGCGATCTTGGAGATGACTTCTTCAAGCGACTTCTTGCCGAGGTTTCTGACCTTGATCATATCTTCCTCGGTGAACTTGATGAGGTCTTCCACCGTGTTGATTCCCGCCCGTTTCAGGCAGTTGAAGGAACGCACCGAGAAATCCAGCTCCTCGATAGTCATCTCGAGGACCTTTTCCTTGCTCGCTTCTTCCTTCTCAATGATTATGGAAGCGTCCTTCGCCTCCTGCGTCAGCTCGACGAAGAGGTTCAGATGCTCGGTGAGCACCTTCGCGGCGAGGGCGACGACGGATTTCGCGGAAACCGTGCCGTTCGTCCAGACCTCGAGGATCAGCTTGTCGTAATCGGTGAGCGACCCGACGCGGGTGTTCTCAACCTTGTAGTTGACCTTCAGCACCGGAGTGTAAACGGAGTCGACCGGGATAACGCCGATGGCGTCGTCGTCCGACTTGTTGCGCTCGGAGCCTACGTAGCCGCGGCCGCCGTTGATGACCAGCTTCATGCGGAGCTCGGCGTCTTTGTCAAGAGTCGCTATGTGAAGCTCGGGGTTGAGGATCTCCACCTCGGCGTCCGGCTGGATGCTTCCGGCGGTGACTTCACACTCGCCCTGCGCTTCGATATATACGGTTTTCGGTCCTTCGCAGTTGAGCTTGGCGATAATGGACTTGACGTTGAGAATGATCTCGGTGACGTCTTCCTTCACGCCCGGGATGGTAGTGAACTCGTGCTGTACGCCCTCAATGTAGACGGACGTCACGGCGTAACCCTCAAGAGATGAGAGCAGTACGCGTCTCAGCGAGTTGCCCATTGTGATGCCGTAGCCTCTCTCAAGCGGCTCGACGACCACCTTTCCGTAGCTGCTGCCCGGTTCCGGCTCGAAAAATTCCACTTTCGGTCTTTCGATTTCGATCATATTAACCCTCCTCTGCGGTTATAATGAGACGGCTGTGCGCGCGAGGGCGCGCAAAGCCAGACGGCGCAATGCGCCGCACCTGCGGCGGATATTCCGCCTTCCTTCGGCAGTTTACTTGGAGTACAACTCGACGATGAGCTGCTCGTCTACCGGGATATCGATCTCTTCGCGGGTGGGGATGCTGAGCACCTTCGCGGCGCGCGCCTCTTTGTTGAGGTCGAGCCACTTCGGCGCCGGATGAGTCGCAGTCGCTTCGAGAACGGCCTTGATCTTTTCCTTCTCGAGAGACTTGGACGCGATGGCGACGACGTCGCCGACCTTCAGCGCGTAAGAGGGGATGTTGACCTTCTTGCCGTTGACGGTGTAGTGGCCGTGCAGCACGAGCTGTCTCGCTTCCGGTCTGGAAAGCGCGAAGCCGCAGCGATAGACCACGTTGTCAAGTCTCGTCTCGAGAAGCTGGAGCAGGTTCGTACCGGTCTGGCCGGGTCTTCTCTCAGCTTCCGCGAAATAGTTGCGGAACTGGGTCTCGAGAACGCCGTAGATCCTTCTGGCTCTCTGCTTGGCGCGGAGCTGGATGCCGTATTCAGAGGACTTTTTGCGTCCCTTGCCGTGCTGGCCGGGAGCGAAGGGGCGGACGTTCATCGCGCACTTCTCGGAATAGCACTTCGCGCCTTTCAGGAAGAGCTTCTCGCCCTCTCTGCGGCACTGTCTGCATACCGCTTCAGTATATCTTGCCATATTCTTATTCCTCCGTTACACGCGTCTTCTCTTGGGCGGACGGCATCCGTTGTGGGGGATCGGCGTGACGTCTTTGATCATGCTGATCTCCAGGCCGGCTGCCTGCAGCGCCCTGATGGCCGCTTCTCTGCCCGAACCGGGGCCCTTGACGTAAACTTCGACGGAGCGAAGCCCGTATTCCATCGCCGCCTTCGCGGCGGTCTCCGCGGCGGACTGAGCTGCGAACGGAGTGGACTTACGGGAGCCGCGGAAGCCGAGGCCGCCCGCGGACGCCCAGGACAGAGCGTTGCCCTGCGTGTCGGTTATCGTTACGATCGTGTTGTTGAAGGTCGACTGGATGTGAGCCGCGCCCTTGTCAACAAACTTTTTCTCACGGCGGCGACGGACTGTCGTAGCGCCTTTTTTCGCTGTTTTAGCTGCCATTATTCCGTTGCCTCCTTACTTCTTCTTGTTCGCAATGGTCTTCTTCGGGCCCTTGCGGGTTCTCGCGTTGGTCTTGGAGCGCTGGCCGCGGACGGGCAGTCCCTTGCGGTGACGCACGCCTCTGTAGCAGCCGATCTCGACCAGACGCTTGATGTCGAGCGCGACTTCTCTGCGAAGGTCGCCTTCGACGCTGTAATTCGCCTCGATGAACTCCCTGATCTTGGAAACTTCATCGTCGGTAAGGTCTTTGACTCTGGTATCGGGATTGATTCCCGTTTTGCTCAAAATCTCGTTTGAGCGGGTTCTGCCGATGCCGTAGATATAGGTGAGGCCTATCTCAACGCGCTTTTCGTTCGGCAGATCAACACCGGAAATTCGTGCCATTTACTTCTGCACCTCCATTTTATTAGCCCTGCTTCTGCTTGTGCTTGGGGTTCTCACAGATGACCATGACGCGCCCCTTGCGCTTGATTATCTTGCACTTTTCACACATCGGTTTTACCGAAGGTCTGACTTTCATAATATTTTCCTCCTACGCTATGCGATTTTTCGCTGTGCTTCAGCGGCGGAAACCCGCCTCTTACTTGTTTCTCCAGGTGATGCGGCCTCTTGTCAGGTCGTAGGGAGACATCTCGAGAGTCACCCTGTCGCCCGGGAGAATCTTGATGTAGTTCATTCTGAGTTTGCCCGAGATATGCGCCAGAACGATGTGGTCATTCTGCAGCTTCACCGAGAACATGGCGTTGGGAAGCGCCTCGACGACTACTCCTTCCAGTTCGATCATATCTTCTTTTGACATAAATTACCTCCAGGAACTTAACAACTTTCTGAGAACGTGGTCTTCCGCGTTTTTCGCATCCGCGGTATCAAGTTTGCCCAAATACGCGAGATGCCTGACGTTTTTGCGTTTCGGCTTCGCAGTCTTGCGAAGCTCTCCGTCGACGACGGAGGCGACGCCGTTTTCAACGGCGACGACCGCGTAGACGCGGCCTTTGTCGTGCCCCGCACGGGACCGGACGACGCATCCGGGTTCAATTTCCATAGAAATCTCCTTCTGCGTTATACCTTCGTCAGTATCTCCGCGCCGTTCGGCGTAATGGCGACCGTATGCTCGAAATGCGCGGACAGCATGTGATCCGCGGTAACAACGGTCCACTCATTGGGTAGGGTGTAGACGCGCTCGCTGCCCTGCGTGAGCATCGGCTCGATCGCGATCGTCATACCCTCACAAAGTCTGACGCCGTGCCCCGCCCTGCCGTAATTCGGCACGTCCGGCGGCTCGTGAAGGTGCGTTCCGACTCCGTGGCCGGTGTAGTCCCGCAGCACGGAGTATCCGTGCGCGAGCGCCTCGCACTCCACCGCGGAACCGATATCGCCGATGCGGTTGCCTATAAGCGCCGCTTCGATGCCTCTGTCCCGCGCCGTCTTCGTCACCTCGCAGAGGCGCTTCGCTTCTTCGCTGACGCTTCCGCAGTAAAAGGTGCAGGCGGTGTCTGAATGGTAGCCCTTTTTGTACGCTCCGACGTCGATCGTGACGATGTCGCCCTCGCGGACTATCCTGTCTTTCGACGGGATGCCGTGGATGACCTCCTCGTTGATCGATATGCACGCGGACGCGGGAAAGCCCTGATAATTCAGGAATGACGGAGTGGCTCCGTGCTTTTCGATAAAGTGACGGATGAACTTATCCAGCTCGGCGGTCGTAACGCCGTCCTTTATGCGTTCTCCGGTCTCCGCGAGAGCAGCCGCGGCTATTTTACCCGCCTCCCGCATCAACTCCAATTCAGCTTTATCTTTAAGCACTATCATATCAGCCACGCACTATCCCGACGATGTCGCTCGCGATCTTTTCGATCGGGGCGTCTCCGCTGACGGGGAAAAGGATCCCTCTCTCGCGGTAATACGCCTCGAGCGGTTCGGTCTGACGGTGAAAGACCGCCAGCCGCTCGCGTACGACCTCCTCCCTGTCGTCCTCGCGGACGCTCAGGGGCTCGCCGCATACCCCGCAGCGGTCTCCCGCCGGGGACGGATTGTTTTCAAGGTGGTAGGTCGCGCCGCACTTCAGGCAGACGCGGCGTCCGCTCATGCGCTTGATAAGCGCATCGTCGGCTACCTCGATGTCAATAACCTTGTCTATAATAATCCCCATCCCGCAAAGCCCTTCCGCCTGCGCGACGGTGCGCGGGAAGCCGTCGAGTATGAACCCTCCGGCGCAGTCGGGCTTCGCGAGTCTGGTCTTTACTATACCGATAACAGTTTCGTCCGCAACGAGTCTGCCTTCGTTTATCGCCTGCCGGGCCTGAACGCCCAGCTCGCTTCCGGCGGCTATCTCTTCGCGGATGATGTTACCTGTGGAAATCGTCGGCACGCCCAGCGTTTCCGCCAGCAGCGCCGCCTGAGTTCCCTTCCCCGCTCCGGGGGGGCCGAAGAATATCAGCTTCATAGGAACCGGAAATTACTCAAGGAATCCCTTGTAGTGTCTCATCATCAGCTGGGACTCGATCGCTTCCATCGTGTCGAGCGCAACGCCGACGCAGATGAGGAGCGTGGTACCGCCGATGCCCAGGTTGCCGACCTGCGGGAACAGGATTCCGACAAGCACCGGGATTATCGCGATCAGCGCGACCGCGAAGGCGCCTATGAGCGTGATCTTGTTGAGTATCTTCTTGATGTACTGGACGGTCGGTTCGCCCGGACGGATGCCGGGGATCGAGCCGCTGTTCTTCCTCAGGTTATTCGCGATCTCCTGCGGATCGTAGGAAATCGAAATGTAGAAGAAGTTGAAGAAGATTATCAACAGGAAGAATACGATGGCGTATACCCAGGACCTCGGTCCGAACCACTTCTGGATGAAGACTATCCATCCCTGAGTCTGGTCCGCGAAGAACTCGGTGATCATCTGCGGCATGCTCACAAGGGAGCTGGCGAAGATGATGGACATAACGCCGGACATATTCAGCTTGAAGGGGATGTGGGTGCTCTGTCCGCCGTAGACCTTGCGGCCGACGACGCGCTTGGCGTACTGAACGGCTATGCGGCGTTCGGTCGCCGAGATTATCACGACGTAGACGATCATGAACAGTATGCCCAGAATGATCGCGGTCGCGAGGAGCCATTCGCTGTTGCGGTACAGCTCGATAAGATAGAGCACCAGGCTCTTGAAGTTCGCCAGAATACCGGCGAAGAGGATCATGGAGATACCGTTGCCGATACCCTTCTCGTTGATCTGTTCGCCCAGCCACATGACAAGCGCGGTGCCGGCCACGAAGCAGGCGATGATGACGATGGCTCTGAACCAGTCGCCGCCGCCGAAAGGCGTGTTGGTCGCGAGGACCGCCTGAGTCGATCCGTCTTCGAGCGTCGCGGTGTTGCGGGTCAGGGTGATGTAGTACACGAAGCCCTGCAGCAGACCGAGAGTGACGGCGACGTAACGGGTGATCTGCGCGATGCGCTTTCTGCCGTTCTCCTCATCCTTCGAGAGTCTCTCGAGGGCGGGGATCGCGACGGTCAGCAGCTGCATGATTATGGACGCGTTGATGAAGGGCGTGATGGACATCGCGAACAGCGTTGCGTTCTGGAACGCGCCGCCGGTCAGCAGTCCGAGGTACGTCGACAACGTGCCCTGCTGGCTCGATGCTGCCGCCTGGACGGCGTCGGGGTTCAGGAACGGAACCATGACGTGGCATCCGAGACGGAAGATGAGAATGATGAAAAGGGTGTAGATGATCTTGCTTCTTATCTCCCGAACTCTGAAAGCGTTCTTAAGCGTCGAAAACATCAGATCACCTCGGCCTTTCCGCCGGCAGCTTCAATCTTCTGCTGCGCAGCCTTGGTGAAGCCGGCCGCCTTGACGGTAAGCTTCTTGGTCAGCTCGCCGTTGGCGAGGATCCTTATGCCGTCGTTAGCCTTGGAGATAACGCCGGTGTCGAGGAGAAGCTGCGCGTCGACCACGGTGCCGTTGTCGAAACGCTCGAGCTCATAGATATAGACCTCGACGAGCTTCTTGGCGAACACGTTCGTGAAGCCTCTCTTGGGCAGGCGTCTGGTGATGGGCATCTGGCCGCCTTCGAATCCGACACGGACTCCGCCGCCGGAGCGCGCGTTCTGTCCCTTGTGTCCTTTGCCGGCGGTCTTGCCGTTGCCGCTGCCCGCGCCTCTGCCTTTGCGCCATGCCTTTCTGGAATCGCCCTCGGCAGGTGTGAGATCACACAATTTCATACGCGTAGCACCTCCTTACAGTTCTTTGACTTCTACTAAGTAGCAGATGTGGGCGAGCTTGCCGTTGGTCGCGTCATTGACGGGCTGAACGCTCTTGTCGCCGATCTTGCGAAGTCCCATGGAATTCGCGGTGGCGATGTGGCTCTTCTTCCTGCCGATGAGGGACTTGACGAGCTTGACTTCTACCTGCTTGTTGTTCTTTGCGGTAGCCATAATTTATCCTCCCTATCCGACGATCTCGGCGGGCGTCTTTCCTCTGACTTCCGCCACCTGCTCTATGCTGCGCAGGCTCTTGAGTCCCTCCATCGTCGCGTAAACGACGTTGATGGGGTTGTTGGAACGAAGGCACTTCGCTCTGACGTCTCTGACGCCGACCGCCTCGACGACGGCTCTGACGGCGCCCGACGCGATAACGCCGGTACCGGGGGCGGCGGGCTTGAGCATAACTCTGCCCGCGCCGAACGCGCCGATCGTTTCATGAGGAAGCGTGGTGCCCTTCAGGGCGACCTTGACGAGGTTCTTCTTGGCGTCTTCGATACCCTTGCGGATGGCGTCCGGAACTTCGCCGGCCTTGCCCAGACCTACGCCGACGGTGCCGTTTCCGTCACCGACGACGACGATCGCGGCGAACTTGTAGATACGTCCGCCCTTGACGGTCTTGGATACGCGGTTTATGGCGACTACCTTTTCGGTAAGTTCAAACTGCTGTGCATCTATTCTTGACATCGTATTCCTCCCCATCAGAACTTCAGTCCGTTTTCACGGGCCGCTTCGGCGAGAGCCTGTACTCTGCCGTGATAGATGTAACCGCCGCGGTCGAAAACGACGTTCTCGATGCCGGCGTCCAGCGCCTTCTTCGCGATAAGCTCGCCGACCTTCTTGGCGCCTTCCTTGTTGCCTCCGCTGACGCCGAAGCCCTTCTCGAGAGAAGAGGCGGCGACCAGCGTCTTGCCGGCGACGTCGTCGATGATCTGGGCGTAGATGTTGCTCGTGCTGCGATAAACGCTCAGGCGCGGTCTTTCGGGAGTTCCGGATATCTTGTTCCTGACTCTGAAGTGTCTCTTGAGTCTGGCAGCGTTGGAATCTTTCTTATTGATCATATCTTCTCACTCCTTACTTCGCGGTCTTGCCGGCCTTGCCTTCCTTGCGGCGGATGTGCTCGGTCACGTACTTGATGCCCTTGCCCTTATAGGGTTCCGGCGGACGCTTTTCTCTGACTTCCGCGGCAAACTGGCCGACCTTCTGCTTATCGGGACCGGAAATGATGATCTTGTTCGGGCCGGGGACGTCGATGGTGATGCCGTCGATCTCGTCCATAACGACCTGATGGGAATAACCGAGATTCATGACCAGCTGCTTGCCCTGCTTCTGGGCTCTGTAACCGGTGCCGTTGACCTCGAGCTCCTTGGAGAAGCCGTCGGTGACGCCAACGACCATATTGTGGAGCAGCGCGCGGGTAAGACCGTGGAGCGCTCTGTTCTCCTTCTCGTCGTCGGGACGTTCAACGGTGATCTGTCCGTCTTCCATAGTCAGCTTCATCGTGGGGCAGAGGGGCTGCTCAAGGGTTCCCTTGGGGCCCTTTACCGTTACGACGTTGCCTTCCTTGATATCGACGGTAACTCCGGCGGGGATGACGATAGGCTTTTTACCGATTCGTGACATTTCTCTTCCTCCCTTACCAGACGAAGGCGAGAACTTCGCCGCCGATGTTTTCCTTGCGCGCCACTCTGTCGGTCATAACGCCCTTGGAGGTGGACACGATGGCTATTCCCAGACCGCGCATGACCTTCGGAAGCTCCTCGCTCGACGCGTAAATGCGGAGACCGGGCTTCGAAACTCTGCGGAGTCCCTGAATGACCTGCGATTTGTTGGGACCGTACTTCAGGACGATGCGGATTATTCCCTGCTTACCGTCCTCGATATTGGTCCAGCTCTTGATATATCCCTCGTCCAGAAGCACCTGAGCAATAGCCTTCTTTATGTTGGACGCAGGAACATCAACCGAATCGTGCTTTGCCGAATTCGCGTTACGGATACGGGTGAGCATATCGGCAATGGAATCTGTTGTCTGCATTATTTCTTCCTCCTTATAAAGCGGTTATTACCAGGACGCCTTCTTGACGCCGGGGATGTAGCCCTTGTAAGCCAGCTCGCGGAAGCATATTCTGCATATGCCGTACTTGCGGAGATACGCGTGCGGTCTGCCGCATATCTTGCAACGGTTGTAGGCACGCGTGGAGAACTTCGGCGTACGCTGCTGCTTTATCTTCATTGACGTTTTAGCCATAACTTTTCTCCTCCTACTTCGCGAACGGAGCGCCCATCAGCGTGAGCAGCTCTTTGGCTTCTTCGTCGTTGGGCGCGGTGGTGACGAACACTACGTTCATACCGCGGACCTTCTCGACCTTGTCATACTCGATCTCGGGGAATATCAGCTGCTCCTTCAGGCCGAGCGCGTAGTTTCCTCTGCCGTCGAAGGCGTCCGGGTTGATGCCGCGGAAGTCTCTGACGCGGGGAAGCGCCACGGAGAAGAGGCGGTCGACGAACTCGTACATCATGTCGCCGCGAAGGGTGACCTTGACGCCGATGCTCATGCCCTCTCTCAGCTTGAAGTTAGCGACCGACTTCTTCGCCTTGGTGACGACCGGTCTCTGACCGGTGATCGTGGCGACGTCCTTTACGATCGCGTCAAGCGCTTTCTGATTGTCCTTGCAGTCGCCCGCTCCGACGTTGACGATGACCTTGTCAAGCTTGGGTATCTGCATTACGCTCTTGTACTCAAACTTCTTCATGAGCGCGGGAGCGACTTCGTTTTTATAAAAGTCCTTTAATCTTGCCATCTCTACTCTCCTCACTTGAAGGTCTTTCCGCAGTCCGCGCGGCGGCACTTGCGGAGCTTCGTCACGTTGCCCTTGGCGTCGACGCTGACTTCATGACCGACTCTGGTGGGCTTGCCGCACTTGGGGCAGACAAGCATTACCTTGCTGGCGTGAAGAGCGCCCTCGGCGGCGATGATACCGCCCTGCTCGCCCTGCTTGCGGGGTTTGACGTGCTTTTGCTTTATGTTGCGTCCCTCGACGATGACCTTGCCCTCTTTCGGGGAAACGGCCACGACCTTGCCGGTCTTGCCGACGTCGCCGTTCTTGCCGTGTCTGCCGCTGATGACCATTACGGTATCGCCGGTCTTAACATGTACTTTCATTCTCGTTCCTCCCCATCAAAGCACTTCGGGCGCGAGGCTGAGGATCTTCATGTAATCCTTTTCTCTCAGCTCTCTGGCGACCGGTCCAAAGATACGGGTACCTCTGGGGTTCTTGTCTTCCTTGATGATAACCGCCGCATTTTCATCGAAGCGGATGGTGGAGCCGTCGTCACGGCGGAGCTCCTTCGCGGTGCGCACGATAACGCAGCGAACGACCTCGCCCTTCTTGACGACGCCGCCCGGCGCGGCCTTCTTGACGGAAGCCACGACGACGTCTCCGATGCCGGCGTATCTCCGGCGGGTGCCTCCCAGAACACGGATGCACATAAGCTCCTTCGCTCCGGTATTGTCCGCCGCTTTAAGATAGGTCTGCATTTGTATCATAATACGTTTTCCTCCTTAAACCGAAAGCGAATTACTTCGCCTTCTCGACGATCTCAACCAGTCTCCAGCGCTTATCCTTGGAGATCGGCCTCGTTTCCATGACGCGGACGACGTCGCCGATCGCGCACTCGTTGTTTTCGTCATGGGCCTTCAGCTTGTAAGTTCTCTTAACGACTTTTTTGTAAAGCGGGTGCTTGACGTGCTCCTCGATGGCGACGACGACCGTCTTATCCATCTTGTCGCTTACGACCTTGCCGACACGCTCTTTTCTGAGATTTCTTTCCATTACTTATCGGCTCCTCCCGCAGCGGCTATCTCTTTTTCGCGGATAACCGTCTTGACTCTCGCGATGTCCTTCTTGACGAGGTTGATCCTGACGGGGTTCGTCAGCTGGTTGATCGCGTGCTGGAAGCGAAGGTTGAACAGCTCTTCCTTCAGCTCCTTGAGCTGATCGTTCAGCTCGATCACGCTGAGTTCTTTAAGCTCTTTTACGTTTTTCACTTCGCTTCGACCTCCTCTTCCCTGGTCACAAAGCGGCACTTGATAGGCAGCTTGTGGGCGGCGAGTCGGAGCGCCTCCTTGGCGGTGGCTTCCGGTACTCCGGCGATCTCAAACAGGACTCTGCCCGGCTTGACGACCGCTACCCAGTACTCCGGCGAACCTTTACCGGAACCCATGCGGGTCTCGGCCGGCTTCTCGGTCACGGGCTTGTGCGGGAAAATCTTGATGTAGACGTTACCGCCTCTCTTGATGTAACGCGTGAGCGCGATACGGGCGGCTTCTATCTGGTTGCTGGTGATCCAGCTCGGCTCGAGGGCCTGGAGGCCGTATTCGCCGTTGGTCACCTTGTTGCCGCGGAGCGCTTTGCCCTTAAGGCGGCCGCGCTGCTGCTTGCGGTATTTAACTCTCTTCGGGATAAGCATCAGCGGTTACCCCCTCTTCTTCTCTGAGTGTTTCCGGAATCGGCAAGGACTTCGCCCTTGTAGATCCAGACCTTGACGCCGATAACGCCGTAGGTGGTGTGCGCTTCGGCGAAACCGTAGTCGATATCCGCGCGCAGAGTCTGCAGCGGAATGGTGCCCTCGTGATAATGCTCGGTACGGGCGATCTCGGCGCCGCCGAGACGACCGCTGACGCAGGTCTTGATACCCTTCGCGCCGAGCTTCATCGTTCTGCCGATCGCCTGCTTAAGGGCGCGGCGGAAGGAAACGCGCTTCTCGAGCTGCTGCGCGACGTTCTCGGCAACCAGCTGAGCGTTAAGATCGGGCTCCTTGATGGCGACGGCGTTGAGCATGACCGGCTTGGAAGCGATCTTCTCGACGTCGGCGCGGAGCGCCTCGATGCCTTCGCCGTTTCTGCCGATAATCATACCGGGTCTGGCGCAGTACACGTTGATGCGGATCTTCGCGTTATCGCGCTCTATCTCGAGACGGGCGACGCCCGCGTCATAGAGCTTCTTCTTCAGGAATTCCCTGATCTTGTAGTCCTCGACAAGCAGATCGCCGAACTCTTCGTCCTTCGCGTACCACTTGGAGTCCCATCCTTTGATGACGCCTACACGGAGACCGTGCGGATTAACTTTCTGTCCCATTGATCTGCCTCCTTACTCTTCGCGTTCTTTGAGAACGACGGTTATGTGCGAGGTGCGCTTGAGAATGCGCGCCGCGCTGCCCTTCGCTCTCGGTCTGATCCTCTTGAGGGTCGGGCCGGGGGTCACGAAGCACTCGGCTACGTAAAGCTTGGAGCGGTCCATGCCGTTGTTGTTCTCGGCGTTCGCGGCGGCGGATCTGACGAGCTTCTCAACGTCTCTGCAAACGAGCTTCGGCGTGTTGCTCAGGATCGCCAGCGCCTCTCTGAGGTCCTTATTTCTGATAAGGTCGAGGACAATTTTTACTTTTCTGGGAGATACTCTCAGGTATCTCAGATGCGCAATAGCCTGCATAAAAATTCTCCCTTCCTTACTTCGTGTTGGAGGTCTTGCTGCCCGAGTGCGACCTGAAGGTACGCGTGGGGGCAAACTCTCCCAGTCTGTGGCCGACCATATCCTCCGTCACGTACACCGGAACGTGCTTGCGTCCGTCGTGAACGGCGATCGTGTGGCCGACGAAATCCGGAAAGATGGTGGACGCTCTGCTCCAGGTCTTGAGAACGCGCTTCTCGCCGGCTTTGTTCATTTCAATGATCCTGTTGTAAAGACGCTGCTCTACAAACGGACCCTTTTTAATGCTTCTTCCCATAAGTCTCTTTCCTCCCTCGCATTACTTACCGTTGCGGCGCTTGACAATGAACTTGTCAGTGCGGTGGTTCTTCTTGCGGGTCTTGTATCCCAGCGCGGGCTTGCCCCAAGGAGTGACAGGGCCGGGACGGCCGATCGGGGATTTGCCTTCGCCGCCGCCGTGCGGGTGGTCGTTCGGGTTCATGACGGAACCGCGGACCGTGGGACGGATGCCTCTGTGACGGGTGCGTCCGGCCTTACCGACGTTGACGTTCTCATGGTCGATGTTCGACGCCTGGCCGATGCTGGCGATGCAGCGGACGGAGATGAGGCGGACTTCGCCGGAGGGAAGTCTGACCTGGGCGTATTCGCCCTCCTTCGCCATAAGCTGCGCCATGGTGCCGGCGCTGCGGACGAGCTGGCCGCCCCTGCCGGGGTGAAGCTCGATGTTGTAGATGAAGGTACCGACCGGAATGGAGCTTATCGGCAGGGTGTTGCCGGGCTTGATGTCCGCGGCCGCGCCGTTGACGATAACGTCGCCGACCTTCAGCTTGTGAGGCGCTATGATGTACGCCTTCTCGCCGTCTTCGTACTTCACCAGAGCGATGAAGGAGGAACGGTTGGGATCGTATTCAAGAGACTGCACCGTCGCGGGCATATCCTGCTTGGCGCGCTTGAAATCGATGATCCTGTACTTCTGTCTGTTGCCGCCGCCCTGATGGCGAACGGTGATCCTGCCGTAAGAGTTTCTGCCCGCGTGCTTCTTCTTGGGAGCCAGCAGGCTCTTCTCCGGCTTGACCTTGGAAAGCTCGGTATAATCCGTGACGGTCATGCCTCTGCGGCCCGGAGTCGTCGGATTATAAGTTTTTATAGCCATAATTCAATCTCCTTAAACAAATTCTCCCGCTGTTTAGTGCGGATAATCGCTCACTTACATGAGTCCCTCGAAGAACTCGATGGGCTTGCTTTCCTTCGTGAGCTTGACGATCGCTTTTTTCCAGGCGGAGGTGTAACCGGACGTGTAGCCCTGTCTCCTCGGCTTGCCCTTCATGTTGATCGTGTGGACGTCGGCGACCTTGACGTTGAACAGCTCCTCGACCGCAGCGGCGATCTGGGCTTTGTTGGCGCGGGGCGCGACCTTGAAGGTGTAGCGCTTATAGGTAACGCCGTCCATGGAGTTTTCGGTGATGATGGGTCTGAGAATAATATCCTGAGCCGTCATTACGCATACACCTCCTGCAGCTTCTCGACAGCGTCCTTCGCGATGACGAGGCTGTCGTACTTGATGAGGTCATAGGTGCTGATGTTGTTCAGCGGAATGACCTTGACGCCCTCGATGTTGCGGGCGCTGCGGTAGATGATATTGTCGGATTCCGCGGTGACGAGCAGCGCGTTGGCGACGTTCATCTCTTCCAGCATCTTGACGATGCTCTTGGTCTTTATCTCGTCGAGCTTCAGCTCGTCGATGACGTAGATCTCTTCCTCGCCGGCTTTGACGGAGAGGGCGCTCTTGAGCGCGAGGCGTCTGGCCTTCTTGTTGATCTCGTAGCTGTAGTCCCTAGGCTTGGGAGCGAAGGCGATACCGCCGTGAGTCCACTGCGGAGCGCGGGTCGAACCCTGTCTCGCTCTGCCGGTGCCCTTCTGGCGCCACGGCTTCTTGCCGCCGCCGCTTACTTCGGCGCGGGTCAGCGCGGACTGCGTGCCCTGACGGCAGTTGGCCAGGTGGTTCTTGACCGCCGCGTGCATGACCGCGGTGTTGGGCTCGATGCCGAAAATCGCGTCGTTGAGGTCGAAATCGCCGACCTTCTTGCCGCTGATGTTATAAAGTCCAGCCTTTGCCATTATTTGTTACCTCCCTTGACAGCCGCCGTAACGGTGACGATGCCGCCCTTGTTGCCCGGGACGGCGCCCTTGACCGCGATCACGTTGTTCTCGGCGTCAACCTTGACGACGATGAGGTTCTGAACGGTGATCTTCTCGTTGCCCATTCTGCCGGGCATCCGGGTTCCCTTGAACACGCGGGAAGGGTCGGAGTTCATGCCCGTCGAACCGACGCTGCGGTGGACGGGGCCGGCGCCGTGGCTCATCGGGAGCCTGTGAGCGCCGTAACGCTTGATGGTGCCCGCGGTGCCCTTGCCCTTGGATACGCCGCTGACGTCGACAACGTCGCCTTCAGCGAAAACGTCAGCCTTGATAACGTCGCCGACGTTGTATTCACCCTCGAGCTTGAACTCCCTGAGGAACTTCTTGGGGGCGGCGCCCGCCTTAGCGAAGTGTCCCTTTTCGGGCTTGTTCACATTCTTTTCCGCGGCGTCAGCGAATCCGAGCTGAAGCGCCTCGTAGCCGTCGGTCTCGACCGTCTTCTTCTGGATCACCGTGCAGGGACCCGCCTCGATAACGGTAACGGGGGTAACGTTTCCGTCCTCGTCGAAGATCTGAGTCATACCGAGCTTTCTGCCGATAATGGCCTTTGTCATTTCTTTTTCCTCCTTTGGTTATTGGTTGGCCGCGGTTTCTTCATTATATATATAAACCTCGGTCAACTTGACCCTCCGCTCAGTTTCTGATCTCCATCTCGACGCCGGCGGGCAGCTCGAAGCTGGCAAGCGCCTCCATGGTCTTGGCGGACGGATTCAGTATGTCAATGAGGCGCTTGTGCGTTCTCATCTCAAACTGCTCTCTGGAATCCTTGTACTTGTGGACCGCGCGGAGTATCGTGACGATCTCCTTCTTGGTCGGAAGCGGGATGGGGCCGGAGACCTTCGCTCCGGTGCGCTCCGCGGCTTCGACGATCTTCGCGGCGGACGCGTCGATCAGCTGATGATCGTACGCCTTGAGTCTGATTCTGACTTTCTCTTTGTTTGCCATGTGTGTTTTTCCTCCTACCGAAAATAGATTAGCCCCGGAAGCGTGTCTTTTTCTGACACGCCGCCGAGCGTTTCGCCCCTGCCCGTTAAATAACCGGCAGAGCCGCAGTTGCCGCAGTCACCGGAGCATAACGCATATTTTCGGGTTACCGAATACGTCACCGGGCACGGCCGTCCGATTTGCACGGACGTTGGCGTCGGGGGTGTCCCCTCCGCCGGAGCTCCGCGGAAATAACCCGTCTCTGGGACGGCAACCTCCCGCTTCATCGCTCCCGTAGGTCTGTTCGTACTGCCGCGGCCGCCGCCGGAGTAACGACTTCCGGCCGCCGGATCCGCGCCGTCTGCGCTCGCTGCGCAGGCTTCCGCAGTATGGGGTTTAACAAACCACGCTCGGCAATAATATCACAACCGAGCGCGAAATGCAAGCATTTTTTTGCGATTTTTGAAAAAATTTTTTTCGCGGTTATATTTAGTGGAAATACGCGGGCGCGGGCACAAGATATGGACGCGGCTGAACGTCGCCGAATAATCCCGCGCCGTCAGCAGGGCACCTGTCATCCTGAAGCGGCGCAGCCGCTGAAGGATCCCGCACCTTTTCCGACCGGTTGCATAAGGATGGGGATCCCTCGCTTCGCTCGGGATGACAGCTCGTAGGGACGAGCACCGCTCGTCCGTGCATTCTCGCACCCGCGCCGCCCTTTGTCATCCTGAGCGAAGCGGCGGAACGCCGCGCAGTCGAAGGATCTTAAAGACGAGCTGTCCTTTTCAGCGCAACGCCGCGCAAGAAAACGGAACGCCGCGCAGGAAAACGAAGCGTAACCCCCGTTTCCGACTGCACACTTTTCCGATAACACGACCGTTACCTTCAAGATCCTTCGACTTCGTAACGCTGCGCGTTACTTCGCTCAGGATGACAACGTGTGCAGCCGTCCGCGAAAGGCGTGGGATCTCTCGCTTCGCTCGGGATGACAGAAACGGCGGGGGTTATTCCTCGCCGCTTTCTTCCTTATTATATATAATAGAGTCCGCGGGGGCGGGCTCGTCCGGTTCGGGCGCGGTTTCGTCCGGTTCGGGGGCGGGTTCGTCCGCTTCGGCGGGCTCGTCCGCTTCGGGCGGCGGAGCGTCCTTGCCCTTCGGCTTCAGGTGCTTGCGCGTTCGTTTGCCGATCTCGTCGGCTTTGGCGGCTTCGGCGGCTTCTTCGGCGGCTTCCGGATCGCGCAGGCCGATCAGCCACCATTTTATCTTGCGGTAGAGCGCGAGCGGCGTGGCGTTGATGCGCCAGAGCGCGAAACCGACGCCGATTATGACCGCCAGCGTGATGATCAGCAGCGCGATACGCTCCCTGCCGAGCACGAAGAGCACCGCGACCGCGCCGAGGATGACGCAGACGCCGTAAATGAACGCGACCGACTGCTTCTGCGAAAGCCCGAGGGCGAGCAGGCGGTGATGTATGTGCTTCTTATCCGCGTGGACGGGTGACTGCCCCTTCAGTATGCGGCGCACGGCGGAGAATATTATCTCGAATATCGGCAGGCCGAGAATAATTATCGGCACGGCGACCGACACGACGGCGTACATTTTGAAAAGTCCGGCGACAGACGCGCACGCCAGCACGTAGCCGATGAAGGACGCGCCGGTCTCGCCCATGAAGATGCTCGCCGGGTTGAAGTTATACGGCAGGAAGCCGATGCACGCGCCCGCGAGCGCCGCCGTCAGTATCGCGGAGGGCGCGTCGTTGAGCAGCACCGCGATTATCAGCAGCGTAAGCGACGAGATGCTCGCCACTCCCGCGGCGAGTCCGTCGAGTCCGTCGATGAGATTCACGGCGTTGATCAGCAGGATTATCCAGCCCATCGTTATCGGCACGGAGAGCCAGCCGAGCGAGAGGTATTCCTTCGACGAGAAAACGAGGATGTTGTTGAGCACGTCGATACGCACGCCCGACGCCACGGCGATCCCCGCCGCGACGAGCTGGAAGATAAACTTCTTCATCGGGCGCAGGTTGTATTTATCGTCAAGTATGCCGCCGGTCACGAGCACCGCGCCGCCCGCGAGGAAGCCGAAGTAGCTCTTGTCGAGGTAGGGGTAGAAGCACATGGTCGCCGTCGCGAACGCGATGAATATGGCAAGGCCGCCCATTCGCGGAATGGGCTTGCGATGCACCCTGCGGTCGTCCTTCGGGACGTCGATGGCGCCGATGAGTATCGCGAGTCTGCGCGCGAACGGCGAGGCGAAAAAGCACATCAGCGCCGCGATCGCGAACGCGGCGAGCACCCACCCGAAGGGCAGCGACGTAAATGTAACGTAGACGGTTGAGTTATCCATAAGCTCCCGATTGCGAACGCTTTGCGTTCGCAGGTTATGTTCGCGCCTATCGGCGCGAGGTAATTTCACGGCTGCCGCCGTGAGGTAAATTCGCCCTTCGGGCGAGGTAAATTCATCCCTTCGGGATGAGGTAAGGAGCAAATTGCCTGCGGCAATTTGAATTATTATTGCCTTTGGCAATTTCACTCCCTCAGTCGCCTTCGGCGACAGCTCCCTCGTCTGAGGGAGCTTCCCGGACTTTGAGTAAAAAGCGAGGGATTTTCGGATGATTTTCGGCGCGGAAGGACGAAGGCCAGGCTATCTGCCTGCCAAGGACGACAAGCCGAAAAGGGCCGAAAATCACCGCTTTTATCTTTGCAGCAGTCCGACTTTCTTATATACCTTGCGCAGCGTCTTGCCGGAAACGTACAGCGCGGCTTCCGCGCCGTCGGCGCAGACCTTCTCGAGGTACGCCCTGTCGTTCATCAAGCGGTCGTACTCGGCGCGGATGGGATCCATCACATTCGCGACGGCTTCGCCCACGGCGAGTTTGAAGTCGCCGTAGCCTTTGCCCTCGAACTCGCGCTCGACCTGCTCCGGCGAAGCGCCGGTGGCGGCGCAGTATATATCGATGAGGTTGTTTATACCTTCCTTGCCCTCTCCCCTGCGCACCTCGGCGCCGGAATCGGTGACGGCGCGTTTGAACTTGCGGACGACGGTGTCTTTGTCGTCAAGCATCGAAACGTAGCCGTTCGGGTTGGGATCGGATTTCGACATCTTCTTCGCGGGGTCCTGCAGGCTCATGACGCGGGCGCCCTGCTTCGGCATATACGGCTCCGGCACGGTGAAGACGCCGGGGAAGATGCCGTTGAAGCGCACGGCGATGTTGCGGGCGAGCTCCAGGTGCTGCTTCTGGTCGTTGCCGATCGGCACGACGTCGGCGTTGTAAAGCAGTATGTCGGACGCCATCAGCACCGGGTAGTCGAAAAGTCCGGCGTTGACGTTGTCGGCGTGGCTCTGGGACTTATCCTTGAACTGCGTCATGCGCGAAAGCTCGCCGAAGGGCGTCCAGCAGTTGAGTATCCACGCGAGCTCCGCGTGGGTGTGGACGTGGCTCTGCACGAAAAGCAGACTGCGCGAGGGGTCGATGCCGCAGGCGATCGCCAGCGATATCGCGGAAAGGGTGCGCTTGCGCAGCTCCGCGGGCTCCTGCCGCACGGTAAGCGCGTGCAGGTCGGCGATTGCGTAGATGCAGTCGAACTCCTCCTGCAGCGCCGCCCAGTTTTTGAGCGCGCCGAAGTAGTTGCCGATGGTCGGCGTGCCGCTCGGCTGTATCGCGCTGAAGCTTATCTTCTTTTTCGTATTCTCTTCCATATAATATATACCTCTCTTATCGTTATCCGCGGCGGCGGACGCGCTGGGTCAGTCTTTTTCGGTCGTTTTGTAGTAGCAGGCCTTTTCGATATACATCATCTCGTCCGACTCGCGCAGCATATCGTCTATCGTCTTTTTGCCGTCGGAGTAGCTGTAGCCGACGGAAACGCCGTATTCCGTTTCGGCGACGTTTTTGCGGATGCGGTCGGCGAGCGCGGCGACCTCGTCGCGCGGGACGCGGCGGCAGATTATCACGAATTCGTCGCCGCCGACTCTGTACGCGGACTCTCCGCGGCGGACGGCGCGCATGAAGCAGACGCCCAGCGTAATCAGGCCTTCGTCGCCCGCGGCGTGTCCCTGCGTGTCGTTGAGTATCTTAAGGCCGTTCATATCCATCGATACGAGCGCGGTAATGCTCTCCGGATTGCTCTCGATATCCGCGTAGTACGCCTGGCGGTTGAGCAGTCCCGTCAGCGGGTCCTTCTTCGTGACCTGAATGATGAGGAAAACGTAATACACGAAGAGCGCGAGGGCGATGGTGGTGCAGAAAATATGCGAGAACGCGGGCCCGAGGAAAAACGGCAGGACGACTCCGGAGGTGAGCGCGATCGCGAGGAAGACTATCGGCATGATCTCCGCGGCGCGTTTGTTGCTGTTTTTATACAGCACGTACACCACGAAGACCGAGTATACCGCCGCCGCAACGAACGGCAGCGTGCCGAGCGGTCCGCGGTGAAAGACTCCGTCCTCGCCGACGCTGAAAACGATCCCCGTGAATATCGACACGATATCTATAACGGTGAGCGCCGCGGCGGGAATGAAGACCGCCGGGTTCGGCTTCTTGACGAGCGAATAGATGACCTGCGCGATGATTATCGGGGTCGCGCTGTAGCGGAGCGCCATGAGCAGCGTACGCGCAAGGGCGTATGCGCCGCGGTCGGCGAGATAAAACTCCGTGAAGACCGCTATCGACAAAACGAATATCTCGACGAGCATGGCGTAAAAGTGCCTGACCGTCCTTTTTTCCAGAAAGACCGTTACCTTGAGCGCGATCGCGAACGCGACGATGATCAGAAGCAGCGCCCAGTTCTGAAGCAGGTATTCTTTTATCATAAAATCCCTCCTTTACGCCGCGGCGCGGCGCGAAAACGGACGTCCGGTTATCCGGCGAGCGAAGCGGCGTATTCGTTCAGCACGCCGCCGAGTATCGCCATGCCGCGCTCGATCTGTTCGTCGCTCGGCGTGGAGTAGTTGAGTCTGATGAACGGCACGTTCTCGCCCTCTTTGACGGAGAACGCAAGCCCCGGCACGACGGAAACGCCGCGCTCCTTCGCGAGCGCCGTGACCGCAAGCGCGTCGCTCCCCTGCGGGAGCGCACACCAGGTGAAAAGGCCGCCCTGCGGCTCGGTCATGGTCACTCCCTCGGGGAAGTATTTTTTCGCGCCCTCCGCCATCAGCGCGTATTTGCGCCCGTAGATGCGGCGGATCTTCGCGATGTGCGCTTCGATGTGGCCGGCGTTGACGAAGCTGTCGACTATCATCTGCGCGAGCATATTCGTGTGCACGTCGGAGCACTGCTTGGCGACGGTCAGCTTCGCGATAAGCTCAGGCGCGGCGGCGACGAAGCCGACGCGCAGGCCCGCGGAAAGCACCTTCGAGAAGGAGCCGCAGTAGACGACGCGGCCGTCGGTATCCATGCTCTTTATCGTCGGCACGTCCGCGCCGGCGAAGCGCGTTTCGCGGTAGGGGTCGTCCTCGAGGATTATCGCGTTGTATTTGCGCGCGATTTCGTAGAGCTCGGCGCGGCGGGCCGCGTTGGCGGTGATGCCGGTCGGGTTCTGGAAGGTCGGAATGAGATAGACGAGCTTCGCCTTCGCGTCGGAGGCGAGGGCGCGTTCGAGCGCGGCGGGGTCGGCGCCGTCCGCGTCAAGCGGCACGCCGGTCAGCTTCAGCCCGCAGGAGCGGAAGGCGTTCAGCGCGCCGATGAAGCTCGGGTCCTCCGCGACGACGGTGTCGCCCTCGTTGCACATGACCTTCGCGGTAAGCTCTATTCCCTGCTGAGCGCCGCTGACGACGATCAGCTCGTTTTTCGTCATATCTATTCCGCAGCGCTCCTCGCACCACTTCTTCAGCGTTTCGCGAAGCGGCGCCCAGCCCTCGCTGATGCCGTACTGAAGCGCTTCGACGGGGCGCGACTCCAGTATCTGCTCCGCGGCGCGGCGGACGAAGTCCGACGGGAAGGACTCCGCGGCGGGGTTGCCCGCCGAGAAGGGCACGTTGTTTTTGCCCGCGTCGGATTTCAGTATCTCCCTGACCGCCGAAGGCTTGAGGGAGGCGAATTTGTCGGAAAAGTTGTACTGCATGCTTTCACCTTCATATTGCACGCGCCTTTGCGCATACGTATGGTATTATATAGTAAAGTATAGCACAACGTCCGGCGTAATTCAAGTCTAAATTGCGAACGCGGATAACGGCAGCCGGCGTCAATTTTCTGTTGTAATTTTGCCGCGGACGCGGTATAATAGAAATGGCGGAACGGCAGCGCGCCGCGCCGCTCAATCCACCGAAGGAGCGATTACTATGGAATTCAAAAAGATCCTCACCACGGAGCTTGACGGCGTATTTGAAACGGTCGGCAAGCGCCATTTTCTGCTCGGCGCGGGAAACGCCGCCGACTGCAACATGATGACCTGCAGCTGGGGCGGCCTCGGCGTGCTCTGGGATAAGGACGTCAGCTTCGTCTTCGTGCGCCCGTCGCGCCACACCTTCGGCTATATCGAGAACGAGCTGAAGTATTCCATCTGCCTATTCGACGACGAATACAAGCCCGCGCTGAACTTCTGCGGCACACACTCCGGACGCGACTGCGACAAGGCGCAGGAAGCCGAGCTCACGCCGATCGACCTCGACGGCACCGTCGCCTTCGCGGAGGCGCGTACAGTCATCGTCTGCGAAAAGCTCTACTTCGGCGACATCACGCCCGAGCAGTTCCTCGAATACAACCTCCGCCGCCACTATCCCGACGGCGATTATCACAGAATGTATATCGGCGAGATCAAGGCCGTCTATACCAGATGAGCCGCGAGCTGACCGATATCGGATACGTCCGCGAACTGCTGCAGCGGCACGGCACGCGCACGAAGAAGGGGCTGGGGCAGAACTTCATCGTCAACCCCTCCGTATGCCCGCGCATGGCGGGGCTGTGCGGCGCGAAGCCCGACGGCGGCGCGCTTGAAATCGGCTGCGGCGTCGGCGTGCTGACGCGGGAGCTTTCACGCGTCGCGGGCAAGGTCGTCTGCGTCGAGCTGGACGCCTCCCTCTTCCCCGTCCTCGGCGAAACGCTCGAGGGCTTCAGAAACGTCGAGCTCGTGCAGGGCGATATACTCAAGGTCGACCTCGACGCGCTGATACGCGAAAAATTCGGCGATATGCCGGTCGCGGTCTGCGCCAACCTGCCCTATTATATAACGACACCCGTGCTGATGCGGCTGCTGGAATACGGAAACCGCTTCACCGCTCTTACGCTTATGGTGCAAAAGGAGTTCGCGCAGCGCCTCGCGGCGAAGCCCGGCAGTTCGAGCTACGGCGCGCTGACCGTTTCCGCCGCTTACCGCGCGAAGACGGAGCTGCTTTTCGGCGTTTCCGCCGGCAGCTTCATGCCGCCGCCGAAGGTGGACTCCGCCGTCATCCGGCTGACTCCCTACGCCGAGCCGCCGGTGAAGGTCAAAGACGAGGCGGTCTTCTTCGCCGTCGTCCGCGCGGCCTTCGGGCAGCGGCGCAAGATGCTCTCGAACGCGCTCGGCTCCGCTTTCGGCAGGGAGCGTGCGCTCGCGGCGCTGAACGCCGCGGGGATCCCGCCGACCGCGCGCGGAGAAACGCTGAGCGTGGAGAAGTTCGCCGCGATAGCGGACGGGATGGCGTGAGCGCAGGCGCAGGCGCGCTGCGCTTGCGCGGCTAAATTCACGGCTTACGCCGTGAGCTAAATTGCGGCTTTGCCTGTCTGTCATCCTGAGCGGAGCGACCAACGGGAGCGCAGTCGAAGGAGCTCACGGAGCGAAGCGGTCCCGCCTGTCATCCTGAGCGGAGGCGAAGCCGGAGTCGAAGGATCTTAAAGACGAGGCAGTGTTAAAAACAAAAGTGTGTATTCGGAGCGGACGGTAATGATCCGTTTCCGAATACACACTTTTTTCTTTTATTATGCCGTTACCTTCAGGATCCTTCGACTTCGTGACGCTGACGCGTCACTTCGCTCAGGATGACAAATCGACCGCTGCGCTGCAACACCTCATCAGTCGCCTGCGGCGACAGCTTCCCCTCAAGGGGAAGCCTTTGCGGACGAGCGATGCTCGTCCCTACGGAATGCGGCTATGCCGCCGACAAGCCGCAAAGGACTGAAAATCACCGCTTTACTCGCGGCCGCGGGTGACGAAGTCGACGTTATGCGACTTGCGTTCGATAAACTCGATGTAGTCGCTCAGGCGCAGCGGGGCGGAGTAATGGTAGCCCTGGATGACCTGGCAGCCCATCTTCTTGAGCATTTCGAGCTGGTCGAGCGTTTCGACGCCCTCCTGCGTGACCTTCATTTTCAGCTCGCGGGCGACGTTGATGACGCTCGAGAGGACCTTCGTGTCGCGGTCGGCGGAGAGGCCTTTTTCCAGGAAGAAGCGGTCGAGCTTGATCTCGTCCATCGGCAGCTGCTTCAATATACTGTATGAAGAGTAGCCGGTTCCGAAGTCGTCGATGGAGCACTTGAAGCCGTTTTTGTGCAGGGTGTTGACTATTTCGCGGAGCATATCGTAGTCCTCGTAGGCGAAGGACTCGGTAAACTCGAGCGTAAGGAAGCCGTTGGCGATGTTGTGCTTATTCTTGATGTTGATATACTGCTGCAGGAAGTCGCTCTCCATCGCGGAGATGCGGGAGACGTTGACCGAAACGGGATAGAGACGTTCGCCGCGGTTCGCGGCCTCTTCGATGTATTCGCAAACCTGCTCGTAAACGTAGAGGTCGAGCTTGACGATGAAGCGGTTCGCCTCAAACAGCGGAATGAAGACGCCCGGCTGCATGTATTCGTCCTTCTCGGGGTTGTACCAGCGGACAAGCGCTTCGCATCCGTCCGGCGCATCGTTGGCGATGTTGTACTTAGCCTGATAGAAGACCTGGAACTCGCGGTTGCGCAGCGCGCTCTCCATGTGGACTTCGATGTATTCCGCCTGCGCGTGGGACGCGTGGATCTTGTCGTTGTAGATTCGGAAGGAGCCGAAGTCGTAGGGGAAGTTCATGGAGCCTTCCGCGTCGACCGCCAGGTCGATCATCTTGCCGACGTCGTCGACTATGCCGGTCTGGGTGCGGTAGATACCGCCGTAAAGCGTGATGTGGTAGCCGACCGGCAGACGCGCGTTATAGTTCGAGGCGAGCTGAGTGACCGACTTCAGCTTATCCTCTATCATCTTGAAGTCGCGATAGTGCATAAGCATCACGAAGCGGCCGTCGCCCATATAACCGTAGGTTTCGTCCAGCACGAGCATACGGGAATAAAGCAGTTTCAGATGCTGCAGGATCTGGGTGACGGTCTCGCCGCCCATCTGGTCGTTTATGTAGTTGAAGTGTCTGAGATTTATGGTGACGACTGCGAACGCGGTCGCTTTGTTGCGGCTCAGGATCTCGCCCGCGACACGCTCGAACTTGATGCGCGTCGGGCATTCGAGAACGGGGTCGATATCGTGCATGAGCGCGAGCTGACGGCGGGCGCGGATACGTCCGATGACGTTCGTCACGACCAGCACGAGCAGCAGCGCCGCGAATATCATGATGACGCTGAGTACCGTTCTGACGGTGGAATAGCCGGTGCCGTGGAGGTCCTCGGCGCGGTAGACGGAGACGACCGCGAAGGGAACGGCTCCGCTTTCAGTCAGGCTGCTGACGCAGATGACGTGCCGCTCGTTCGAGATCTCCGCCTGGAAGACCTGCGAGGTGGACTCGTAGACCGCGGTGCGCATCCCGTCGATGATGCTCTTGTCGTTTATCTGAGGACGGAGCGCCTCGTAGATGTTGTTGTGCTCATAGAGCCCCATATCCTTCTGCGAAAGGATATTGATTATCTCGCCCTCGCCGGAGGCGACGCAGGTAAGGCGCGAATCGGCGAATATCTCTTCGTCGAGCGATTCCGGCGGGAACGCGACGACGTCGAAGACGGGGAAGTAGAAGAAAACGATGACGTCCGCGTAGGCGCAGCCGTCGACCGCGACGACGAACGCGACGCCGTTGGGGTTGATCTCCTGGTCGGAGACTATGCCGGCGCAGCCGGAGCGGCGGCGCGTAGCGAGCTCGAGGACGGATTTCGTCTCGAGCGTGGTGTTGAACTCCGCGCCGCTGACGCGGTATTCGCTGCCGCCCTTGAAGTAGCGCAGGCGCAGGTTCGTCACGCCGAACTGCGAGCTGACGTTGCGCAGACGGACGTTGAACTCCTCCTCGCTCTGCGCGGCGCCCTGGACGATGTACTTCGCCATCTGCTCGGACTTATCCTGATAGGCGTCGACCGCCTTGTAAAGGTGGGTCTTCATCTCCTGCGAATAGCGCATGCCGACGATGCCCGCCTCCTGATCGATCTGGTCTGAGTAGTTGAACACCATGACCAGTCCGCTGCTGACGAGAACGGCGGATATCAGAACGACAAGCAGTATCAACAGACCGCTGCCGAAGCTGCGTTTTTTCTTCGAGGCGATCTTTTTTGTGTTTTCGGTTTTGGGAGTCTTGGTTTTTGCCAAAGTGTACCTCCGGAAACGTGGTGTGCGCGGCACGGTGTCATTCCGAGGAGCCGCAAACGCGCCGACGAGGAATCCCCTTCCCTATGCAGACGGCTGCGAAAGGTGTGGGGTCCCTCGCTTCGCTCGGGATGACAGGCGTTGGTGCGAAGGTGCGAAGCGACGGCAAGACGGAGGGAGAGATAACGACAACTCTCCTGCTTATCAGGCGCTATGCCGGAGATGAGGGACAGATTTACGCGGAACGGCCCGACGTCTGCAAACAGAGTTCCGCTTAACGAATCTCGGCATTATCTCTCCCTCAGTCTCAACTTGCTTCGCAAGTTTCGACAGCTCCCTCCTCAGAGGGAGCCGAGCCGGCGCGCTGCTTATCCGAGTGCCTCTAATTCTTTCATAAGCTCATGAAGCCTGTTGCGTTCCGCTTCGATCTGCTCGGTGAACTTGTTGAAGAAGTCGACGTCGTCGTCCTTCGGCTCGGTCTTCATCAAAATCGCTTCGACCAGCGCCGCCTGCGAACGGGTGCGCTTCTGCTCGAGCTCCGCGATCGATTTCTTGCAGTTCTCGATTTCTTTTTTGAGCTTCATCTTTTTGAACATTTCGGTTTCCCCTTTTATGTGAAATGGTTGTTTACGTGCCGAACGCCGTTTATTCCGTATCCTTCTGCTCTTCCGCAGGCGGAGCCGCGGCTTCGGCGGCTTTCCTCGCCGCTTCCGCCTTCAGCTTCTCGACCTCAAGCGCGACGAGCGCGTCCACCCGCTCCTGCTCGATGCGGTCCGCTTCCTCCTGCTTGCGCTTCGCGGCGCGGGTCATATCGGGTACGTATATAATAAGGAAGATAACGAATATCATCGTGAAGGTTATCATTATCCCCCGCGTCGTCGAAAGCACGCGCCCGAAGGAGGTCATAAGCGGCAGATTTTTCTCGTATATGCCGAGGACGTTCGCCGCCTTCGCGGTGTACTGATCCTGGATGATATTGTTGTCGCCCTTCGTGACGAACTCCGCGCCGCCGTTCAGTATCTCAACGACGCGGTGCGTGTTGTAGGCGCCCGCGATGGAGGGATCGTCCGACTTGAAGACGATAACGTCGCCCGTCCTGACCTCGCTCGCGGCGGCCTTTCGCACAAGTATATAGCTGCGCTCCGGTATCACCGGCGCCATTGATTCGGTCTTTACCCACATCGCCGTCCTGCCGAAGATGAAGGTCACCTTGCCGCTCATATTCGAGAAGAGTATGAACGCGACAAGCACCATCATCCCGACGACTACGGTGTAGCCGACGATCTCAAAGACGCGGCGGAAGATGGATTTTTTCGGCTTTTTCGGGGCGGGCGCGGGGGCGGTGCCGTCGCTGTCATTCCGAGGAGGCAACGCCTCCGACGAGGAATCCCCTTCCTCGGGCAGGGATTCTGCTTGGGGCGTGGGATCCTTCGCTTCGCTCAGGATGACAGCGTCCGCGGCGTCCGCGGGAATCCCTCCCTCAGTCTCGGACGGCGAGCCGTCCTCGACAGCTCCCTCGTCTGAGGGAGCTCCGCCTGCGGCGGGGGCTTCCTCTTCCGCGCGGCTGCTTCCGGCGGGGGATCCGTCGCCCTGCGGGCTCAGGATGACAGCGTCAGCGGCGGGCGCGGGGATCCCTCCCTCAGTCTCGGACGGCGCGCCGTCCTCGACAGCTCCCTCGTCTGAGGGAGCTCCGCCTGCGGCGGGGGCTTCCTCTTCAAAGGGCGCGGCGGCGGCGGGGGCGGCGGCGTCCTCGGGGACGGCTGTCATTCCGAGGGCTTCGCCGGAGGAATCCCCCTCCTCGGGCAGGGATTCTGCTTGGGGTGTGGGATCCTTCGCTTCGCTCAGGATGACAGAAGGAGCCGTGAGATCCTTCGACTCGCTTCGCTCGCTCAGGATGACAGCGTCCGCGGGGGTATCCTCTTCAAAGGGCGCGGCGTCTTCTTTGGGAATATCGTTATCGGGGTTATGTTTTTCAGACATACTAACCCCTCTTTCTCGCGTTCAAACGGTCAAGCGCGGCGCGGCGTTTCGCGCCGTATTCCGCGCTGCGTTCGCGGACGGCGGGGGCGGCGGTGCCGTGTACTATGCGGCGGCGGCCTCCGGCGGCGGAGACGCGCGGAGCGCGGTAGGTATCGGCGGCGTTATCGGCGCCTCTTTCGGCGGCGGCTTTCGCCTCCTCCTCCGCTTTCGCGGCGGCTTCGGCTTCCTGCTGCGCGATATACTCCTCTATCGCCTTGCGCCTGATCTCTTCTTCTGCGGCGGCGCGTTCCTCCTCAGCCTTACGCTCCTTCTCTTCTTCGGAAACGTACACGGGCGCGGCTTCGGGCTCCGGCACGGACGGGTGAGAGATGATCTTCTCATCCTCGGGCGTAAGCGCCTCGGCCGCGGCGATCGCCACGTCGAGCGACTCGAGCATAAGCCTGTCTTCGGGCGTGAGCGTCACGGCGCGCTGCTGCGCGGGCGGCGGCGCGATCTTTTCCGGCTCCGCGGAAACGTTGAACTCGTCCTTGTCGGGCGCCGTCAGCTGATCTACGATGCGCGGATTATAAACGTCCTCCGCTATACGGGTGTCGAGCGTGCTTTCCGCGTCGAATTCGTTATTTATATTATATCTGAAGATAAGATACTGCAGCGCGAGGGTGGAATAGAGCTCCTTGACGTAGGCTTCGTCCACTTTTTCGAGGTTCTCCTGCACGAGCATGCTGTATCCGGCCTCTTCGTAGGACTCGATGAACTGCCAGAGCGCGAGGCACTGGCGCAGATTTTTATTCTTCAGTATCGCGTTCGTGCGCATGACGGGCGGGCGGATGTAGCTGCGCCCCATATCCTGCACGAAGGTAGAGTTGGCGTAGGTTGTGACTACGTCGTTGAGCTTGACGACGCGGCGCCACAGATCGGTCGTGTGGGTATAGTTCCGCTCGACGCGGTCCTCCTCGCTCATCGCGGGCTCCGCGATCTCGACGCGCATATTCACCTTGACCTTTGCGGTGCCGTGGAAAAAGCTCTCGTTGAAGTCAAGGGACGTCGTCTTCTCGTCCTGCCCCGCCTTCTGAGCGATCTCGTAGCGGCGGTTGACGAAGGCGTAAAGCCTGCTGATCAGCGTATTGATGAACTTGTTTTCGTAGGTCTGGATCGTCTCCTCGCGGTAGACGTTGAGTATCTTCGATGGGGTTATCACGCCGTCCTCAAACTTCGAGATAAGGTTGGTGTGCTGAGAAAGATGCTGCAGCGAACGCACGGAAATGTTGCGCGAAAGCTCGATCGGCACGACCTCCTCGCGCTCCTCGATGTACTTGGAGGGGTTGCGGATGATGACGTCAAGCGCGGGCAGGACGTCCTCGATCGCGTTCACCCACGTTTCGTCGATGGCGCGGAGGATATAGCGCTTTTTCAGTTCGATGGAGGCGTTGCCGTCGCGCATCTTCTCGAGGATCGTCGGGAAGACGTCGTAGTCCTGCATCATATTGTCAATGAAGAAAGTCGCGTCTTCATAAACGCGGCTGAAATCATTTGACTTCTTTTTGGCTTCTTCAGGCACGGAAAGGCCTCCTTTCGTTTGGTATTGCTCACTGCGTGAGCAGCGAAACCGGCGCGATGCGAAGCATCGCGCCCGTAGGGACGAGCATTGCTCGTCCGGGGATTGACGCGAAAGCGCCGCGAAAGAAAACGAAGCGTAGCCCACGTTTCCGACTGCACACTTTCCCGATAACACGACCGTTACCGACAAGATCCTTCGACTCCGGCTTCGCCTTCGCTCAGGATGACAACGTATGCAGATGGCTGCGAAAGGTGTGGGATCCCTCGCTTCGCTCGGGATGACAGACGTTTCCGCGTAAATGCGCGGCGCGTAAAAACGAGGGATTTTCGGACGATTTTCGCCGCGGAAAGCAGAACACGGAAAAGCGAGGGATTTTCAGGTGATTTGCGGCGCGGAAGGACGACGGCTAGGCTATTGCCTGCCGAGGACGACAAGCCGCAAAGGACTGAAAAGACCCGCTTTTAATAGGACATCTTCTGGAGGCGCTGCAAATACTCGATGCACTCCTTCATCGCGCCCTTGCCGAAGAGGTTGTCAAGGTAGGCGATCAGGCCGCGGATCTCGTCGCGGATGAGGGAAAGGTTGAGTCCCTCGAACTTACGGAAAACCTTGGTCGCGAGGATGTAGTCGATACCCTCGACCTCGGTGCCGCCGCAGGCGACGTAGACCGGAACGAATATGCGCAGCTGCTTGATGATACGGTTACCGAAAGCCACGCGGAACTTCTCGATGACGTAGAGGTCGAGGTGGCTGATGTTCTGCAGCATTTCCTCGCTGACCGGATGCTCCTCGATCGCCTTGCTGTAGAGCGATTCGACGTAGGAGTAGCTGATGTTCTTCGCCTTGGTTTCGGGGGCGTCGAACGGAATACCCTTGCTGTCGAGGTTGATGACGAGCGCACGGTCGTAGACCTTGTCGGAAACGGCGAAGGTCGAGTCGTCGTTATTCGCGGTACCGATGTACCAGACGTTCTGCGGGATCTGCAGCTTGCCGTCGATCAGGTGGTTCGGGTCGCCCGGCCAGGTGGACGGAACGAGCTCGATCTTCCATTCGTCGGCGTTCGGCATTTCAAGGATGGAGAGCATTTCCGCGAAGTAGTACTCAACGCGGGCTATGTTCATCTCGTCGAGGATGATGATGTTGATGTTGTCGTTGTAGGACGCCTCGTAGATGCGCTTGAGGACTTCGGTCTCGTTGAACTTCTTGGTGAATTCGTTGAAGTAGCCGAAGAGCTCGGTGCGGTCGCGCCATGACGGCTGGACCGACGCTATCGTCGCGTCGTTGAGGAAGTATTTGCCCATTATGTAAGGCAGCGACGTTTTACCTGTACCGGAAATACCCTGCAGGAGTATCAGCTTCGTGGAAGCGAGGCCGGCGATCATCAGGCGTATCGTCTTGATTTCATAGAAGAGGCGCGAGTTGAAGCACGCGAAGTTGCGGATGTCGTCGCAGAGCTGCTCGAGGCTCATCGAGCGGTCGTACTCCGGCGGCACGTAGTATTCGTACTTCTCGTCGACTGCGGTCAGACGGAAGAAGCGTCTGCCCTCCAGATCCGGTACGTTCGAGCCTTCGCCGCCTTCGCCGGTACCGCCGGTACCGCCGGCGGTGCTCGCCGCGGCGATCGCCCCGGCTTCGTTGCTGATGCCTTCCAGCGTTTTCTTGATCTCTTCCATGGACATGCCGGTCGGGTCGAACTTCATCGCGAGGATGTGTTCCTTCTCGGCGGTCAGCTTAATGACGTCGCGGTGCAGATCGGCGATCTCTTCAAGCAGGTCTTCGTTGCCGACGAGCGTCTTGCGAAAGCGCAGGTATTTGCGTATTCCGAGCACGATGAGGAACACGATCGCAAAAAAGATGCCGTAGGCAAGCAGGATCGTAAGTATGCACAGGATCCAGCCCAGAATATTGAAGTCCCCTTTGTACCTCGACAGCTGGTCGAATATCATCGGGAAATTGAAGAGCTGGAAAATTCCTATGAACAGCTTTGAAATACCGGTCCATAAGCCTTCGAGAATAGTCGTCATGAAGGCAAAAAACCAATTCATAAATGCGTCCATTGATCAACAACCTTTACTAATGGATTGCCGCCTGCGGCGGCAGGTAGCCCGCTCTTTCCGCGAGCGGGGGATTCGCCGTCCGGGGGGTGTATCCGCGCCGTCGGCGCGGGGTCGGGAGGCGCCTGAAAGGCGCTTCGAAATAACTTAAAACAACAGCAAAAAGTCAACTTTTGGATGCAAACTGCACGCAGTTATCACACCCTCGCACCTTTCGGGCGCGGGGAAAATGCGTGTCTCGCCGTGAAACCGGCAAAGAATCTGCCGGGTTTCACAAAATATAAATGAATAAATCGAAAAGTCTGAAAACGCGTCGGATTGGCCGTATTACTCCGGCTTTATCTCCTCAACGGCTTCCTCGGCTTCGGCCTTGACCTCTTCGACGGCTTCTTCCGCCTTCTCTTCGACGGATTCGACAGCCTCTTCGGCCTTCTCTTCGACCTCGGCTTTGACCTCTTCGGCCTCGGCTTTGACCTCTTCGGTCTTGGCGCCGCCCTGCTGCTGTCTGAGGTACTCCTCGATCGCCTTCTGCTTGATGGCCTCTTCGTCGGCGGCGGTGATCTGCTTCTTGCCGGCGTTCTTGACCTTCAGGAACTTGCGGATGAAGACGACCAGCTCAAAGACGAAGAACGCGACCAGCGGCAGAACGATGACTACCAGGAATCCGGTTGACGTCTGCAGGAAATCGAGCACTTTGCCGACTCCGGGGAGACGCGTGCCGGTGTACTTGCAGATGACCGCGGTCCAGGATATCGGATCGTCGTCCTTCTGGTTCGTTTCCGGGTTGTCGCCGCGGGTGACGTACATGACGTCGTCGCCCGTTCCCTGAACCTCAACTATACGGTGGGAGTTCAGGGCGTCGTGGAACTGTCCGTCGTCGCCGAGTATGGAGGTCTTGAAGGTGACGATGTCGCCGACCTTCAGCGCCTTCTGCTCTTCGGGCTGGAGCTTCCTGCCGATAATGATATCGCCCTGGTTGAAGCCCTTTTCCCAGCCGTCCTCGAGCACGAGCTTGCCGTCCTTGACCGCCTGCTCGCCGGCAGCGCGGTTCATCGACTCGGACTGAACGGTCAAGATCGCACGCCCCGCGATGGCGGGAATGCCGTCGGCATTGGACTGCGCGGCGAACGCAAGCACGGTGGTCAGCGCAGCGAAGATGATAAATATCCATATAAGGACGTTACCGACGATGCGCAGCACCTTTTTGGCAGTGCTGTTTTCTGCTGTCTTTTCAGTCTGCATAGTTGACTTTCCTTTCTATGTAAGTCTTTTTGCTTATGAATCTGATATATTCAACGCCGAAGCGCGAATAACACGCCTATGCGTCCGGAAACACGCGGTTTCCCGGACACAAGTACCCTTTTAGCCTATGGTATACGATATGTAATTGTAATTATAATATATAATTGCGGATTTGTAAAGAGAAAATGTGAAAAAACGGTTAAAATTTTCGCTCCGGAACGCGGAAAACCGCGGTTTCGGGACAAAAGCGCGGGTTTGTCCGCGGAGAATTCAGAACCGCGCCGGAAGACGCGGTTCTGACGGTGTACGTTATCGCCTTTGCGGGCGCGTGAACGCTTACGGCGAGGCGTTTGTGACTATTTCCTTCGGCACGTCCTTCTCGAGCGTGACGCCGTTGATGATCACGGCGGCCGGGTTCGCATCGGTGTTCACGGTGAAGGTCGCTTCGTTCGCGGTGGTTCCGCCGGTGTTGATGACGCGGGTGGTGCCGGAGTAGGTGTTGATCAGCTGCGTGCCGTAGGCGTAGATATCCTCGGTAGAGGTGAGGGTCACGGTGTAGTTGAGCGTCTGAGTCGCGGAGGTCGAGCCTGCCGGGATCTTCGCGGACGTGCCGCCGGAGACGGAGGTCGTCAGCACGGGCTCGGTCGTGCGGGTGATGTTGCCGCCCTCAACGTAGGTGAAGTAGTAGGCGATGTTGGGACCGTAAACCGAGGGATAGAAGATATTTTCGCGGAAGCCGTTTGTCATATCGACGACGGCGTACTGGCTGAGCGTCACGTTCTCGACCGGCGTATCCTCGGCGGTGAAGGTCTGCATATAGACCGACGTGTTGTCGCCGAAGTTGACGTGGACTCTATCGTCCGGCACGCTGATGCTCAGCAGCGTGATGACTTCGTCGAAGACGATGTTGAAGCCGCCCTCGGACGCGGCGCGGATGATGCGCGTCTTCATATTCTCATGGCCGGCGTAGGCGTAGGTGAAGGTAACGATCTCGACGAAGTCCGCTTCGACGTCCGTCAGACTGACGCCGCCGTAGACGGTGACGGTGCGGTTGCCGGTGCGGACGCCGTTTTTGTCGAAGGTGTCGAGCGTTTCGACGCGGAGCTTATCGACGTTGTGGGTGTCGCGGCCGGTATCGGTGATGTTCTCGACCGATCTGACGACGTAACCGTGCGGGAAGTATTCGATGGGATCGCCGTTGCTGTTGGAAACGGTGATCCTGCCGCCGATGTAGGTCAGCTCGGTGTTCGTTTCGGAGTTATAGACGACGGCGTTGCCGTTGCGGACGAAATCGTAGGAGCCGTTGTAGGCGCCCGCGAGGGCGATGGTCGCGGTCTCGTAAGGACGCTGCGCGTCGTAGCCGCCGCCCGCGGTGAGCTGGACGCCCTTGGGCAGCGTGACGTCGTAATCCTCTTCGGTGAAGCGTTCGGTGATCGTGACGCGGTCCTTATCCTCCGCCATACCGCCGTTGGCGGCGATGTCGAGGTAGAAGAGGTACGCGCCGTCGCTGCCGGGAACGGAGCCGAGCGCGAACTCGCCGCCGTTGACCGGGATCTCGAAGTAGTAGACGGCGTTCTGCACCATCGCGGAGCCGGGGTTCGTCATGCGAACCATATCGAACGCGATGGAACCGCAGTCGGAGGCGGATTTGCCGTCCGAATAGGTGCCGTCGGCGTATTTATAGATGAAGTCGTCGCCTTCGCGCGGCTTGTATATCTGCGAGATTTCTTTGATCTCCTTCAGATCGTTGGCGTTCTTGTACCCCGCGACGACCTCGGGATCGTCCGCGGCATAGCGGAAGATGCGGTGCAGCGAGAAGAAGGAGGTGTTGCCGCCGTAATAAGAGCCGGCGAAAACGGTGATGAAGCCGCGGCGCTTGACGTGGAAGTCGATGGAGTCGTTCGGGACCTGGAAGTTCGTGTATTCCTCGCTCTCGATGTACGCCTTCGGCAGGGTGACGTATTTATTGACGTCGATCGCGGCGTCCATAAAGTGCAGACCGTAGATATACCGCGATCCCACGAACGTATCGCTCATCGACTGGCGGGCGTCCTCGTAGCGCTTGAATCCGAGGGTGCTGAAGTTTATCTTTTGAGAGGCGGCACTGGAAATGTTAGCATTGACCGAGTTATTGTTCGCGTTGAAGCTGTCGGAAACGCGGTACCAACCGCTGTAAGTTCCGTTATCCACGCCGGTGATTACCTCGAGGCGCGAGTCTGCCGTGGCATTGTACGTATAGTATGTGTTACCCCAGTTTCCTGATTGAGTCCAACCGTTTGTTCCGTTCGTCGCAGTACTGATATTATCCGCGGAATACTGCGATACGCGGATATCGCCCCGGCCGCTGGATGAAGCCGGCGAGATACCGCCGGCGACGATGTAGCCGGTGTTGGTATCGGGGTTCGCGGCGTACGGCGAGGACTGGATGACGTTGATCGGGAACGCGGAGGCGTAGGTGGAGCCCTCCGTCGTCGTTCCGTCGTTGCGGAGAGCGTGGACGTCCGCCGCCGTAAGGGTAAGATCGGCGCTGCGCACGTCGGTGTAGGTCAGCTCGGTGTGAGTATCCTGCGGAGTATAGGTCAGCGTCGAGGGGCCCTGCGCGGTAAAGACCGTTTCCGCGGATACGGCGGAGGCGTCTTCTTCGGTTTCGTAGGCGTGGCCGGAAACCGTCACGGTCGCGGGAGTGAAGGTGATTTCGGTGCGGGTGATGCGGTCGTTGTTGTTTCTGCTGTTTCTGGACGTCCAACCGTTGTTATACCGCAAATAGTAGTTGCCGCCGCTGTTACGGATATAGTAATAGTAGTTATAGTAGTTATAATATTGGGATTGTGTGCTGTTATTCGATATTGACGCGCTGCCGTTTCCGACGACCAGATAACGTGTCACACCCCTCGCCACTGTTGAAACAGTAGTGCTGGTTGACGCATTTCTGCCGGGCGTCGTATCATTGGAGAAAGACCAAAGAACGGCGTTGTCGTCGGAGTTCGACGCGTTCAGCGCGGGATTTGCGGCGTCGGAAACGTTCAGATAATAGCCTCCGGAGCTCTCGATCGTATAATAGTTCTTGCTCGTATCCATCAGCTTGAAGGTGTTGTTTTCAAGCGTCAGGGTATAGGTCACTTCGGCGTTGTCGACCTGAAGCGCGCAGGTAAGGTTGTTTCCGGAGTATTCCCACGCGGTGCCGGAATCGTTCTCGTTCGTCGTGACCGCGAGGTTGGTGGTCGAGCGGGTCTGGACGTTCGCAAGCAAACCGCGCAGATAATACGTCGTGTTGCCGCTGGTCATGTAAATCTTGCCGGTCGCCTCGTTATAAACCCAGTCGGTCGCGTTGTTCGCGCTGTTTCCGGTGGAAACCGCCGTGGTCGAAGCGTTCAGATAGTAGGTCGTGTTTCCGGAACGCGCGGAAATCGGGCCGCCGCTCACGGCGGAAGTGCTGACGGTCCAGTTCGTGCCGTTGAAGACGACGTAATAGGTCGTGTTGTTCGCGGTGAAGGTCAGAGTCTTGTTCGCCGCGTTATAGGTGAAGTTCGTGCCGTTGGCGGCGGTGCTGAGCGAAAGCCCCGTCGTCTGCGCGCGCAGGTAGTAGTTCGTCGTTCCGACGACGGTGTAAAGCTTGTTTCCGTCCGCGAGCCAGTAGGCGGGCGCGTCGGCGGAATTCGTCACCGCGTTCGTGCCGTTCGGAGCGAGATAGTCGTCTCCTGAATGTACGGCGACGAGGTCGAGCGACGGATACGCCTTCCATCCGTCCGAGAAGACGAGATACCACGGCGCGTTGTTATAGGTATAGCTGAGCGTTCCGTCGCTGTTCCGCGTCCAGGTCGTCGACCGCGTGGTCGAGACCGAAACGTTGGCGCCGGAAGCGTTGAGGTAATAGGTGTTGCCGTTATAATAGGTGCTGATCGCGCCGTTGTCGAAGACCCAGCGCGTCGCGGCGTCCGCGTCGGTTCCGGAGCCGACCGCGGTCGTCGAAGCGATATTCAGATAGTTGCCGTCCTGCGAGATAACGGAGGCGTCGGCGTAGGGATAGACCTTCCACTCCGCGCCCTCGCGGTAGAGATACCACGTTCCGTTATTGTAGGTATAGGACATGTGCGCGGCGCCGTCGCGGGTCCAGACCGTTGACGCGGTCGTTCCGAGCGAAAGCGTATTCGTCGCGTTGAGGTAGCGGATCGTTCCGTTTACCACGGTGTAGAGATGGCCGTTATCCGCGTCCCACACCCAGTCCGCGGCGTTCGCGGCGTTCACGGCGGCAAACGCCGTGCCGTTGACGCCGAAGTAGTAGCTGCCGTCGGTCACGCGGTAGGCGGTCTCGGAGGGGAAGCAGGACCACGCGCCGTTCGCGTAGCGGAGATACCACTTCACGCCGGCGTTGTCGGTGAAGTAGAGCGAGTTCTCCGTCTTCGTCCAGGAGGTGCTCCTCGTCGTGCTGAGCGAAACGGCTCCCGCGGCGCTCGAGTTAAGGTAGTAGACGTTGTTGTTGTAGAAAACGCTTATTCCGCCGGTGGTCTCGTCGTACGCCCACTCCGCGGTATTGCCGGGGTTGTTCGCAACGCCGTTGACCGTGGTGTTTCCGCTTCTGTTGAGGTAGTAGCCGTTCGAGCGGATGCGGAAGGTCTCCTTGCCGGGATAGACCGACCAGCCGTTGTTATAGGTCAGATACCACGTGTGGTTGTTGTAGGTGTAGCTCAGCGTATCGTCCGCGTTGCGCGTCCAGTTGGTCGTGGAAGCGGTCGTGCCGACGGAAAGCGTGTTGTTGTTCCCTCTGTTGAGGTAGTAGGTGCTTCCGTTGGCGTTGGAATAGGTGTAGAGGCGGCCGTTTTCGAGCACCCAGCCGTTCGCGGCGTCGGCGTCCGCAGTCGACGCGAGGGCGTTCGCGGAGCTGAGGGTCATGTAGTTGGCGCCGTTGGAGACCTTGAAGCCGTTTTTGATCTCGCCCGTGTAGGACATGTTCGTAACGGTCATCGTCTCCTGATACATGTAAAGGAAGTTATCGTTTGTATTGTAGTAGTAATACATTCCCGACTCGTCGGAAGAATAATAACGCGCGGCTTTTGGGGGGATGTTCTGATTCTGGTTGGCAGTGATTGAGAAAGTACTCGACGTCGCGGTGGTGACGCGGCTGACCTCGACTCCGTGCTCGTCGCGGACGACGGTCTGCGCGGTCGGGTAAGCGGTCGTCGGCGTTCTGTTACCGGTGAGGTTCGACCTGACGTCCGTCAGACGGGTGAACAGGTTATCCATCTTTACGCTGCCGCCGAAGCCGGGGCCCTCGTCCTGCAGATTTTTATACATGACGTTCTGCGTCTCGACGGGCGCGGCGAGGGTAACTCTCGTCACGTTCAGGTCGAGGCGGTAGGGCTCGGTGCAGTAGCCGACAAGGCCGTAGTCGGACTGGTTGGTCGTGCCGCCGCCGCTCTCGGAGGCGGGCATGCCAAGCGCCGAAACGCCGCTGCCGACGGTCACGGTGGAGTTCGCGACCGCGACGCCGTTCATGACGCCGTTGACGTAGCCCGCGGCGACGCCGACGAGGGATTTGTTCTCCGCCGGCGCGGTGGACTCGATGGTCACGGTGTTCAGCGTGAAGTTCTCGACGCGCGCGGTGTGGTTGTTCGCGTTCGCGGAGCCGTTATACTCGCCGACGACGCCGAAGAAGCCGATGATCTGGTCTCCGGTCGTGCCTTCGTTCGGGATATCCGTAACGGTGTTCGCGTTCGTGACGGTCAGATTCGAGATGGTGTGGCCGTTGCCGTTGAACTCGCCTATGAAGGGGTATTCGGCGGTGCCGCTCGGGGGAAGCACCCACCCGGTCATATCGAGGTCTTCGGAAATGTAGAAGTAGACGGGCTCGATCTCGCCTGTTTCCGGATCGGGCTCGTTGAAATATCCGAGGTTCTGCAGCCACGCGAAATAGTAAAGCTGCAGCGGATATCTGATTTCGAAAGCGCAGCCGGCTTCGCTTGTCAGCGGATTGCCCTGGCTGTCGTAGCCGTGGGTGGGGTTGCCGTCCGCGTCGTAGCTGACGTTGTACTGCTGCGTCGAGGTGCCGTCGCCGCTCTCGAAATAGGACTTGTGCACGTAGGAGGTCGCGCCGACAGTCGATTCAAGAGAGTTGCTCAGCCATGCGTAAACAGCCGACGTCGTCAGCGCCAGCAGGAAAAGCAAAAGCACAAAGCTCGAAGCGAGCTGCTTTTTCGCAAACTTTTTCAACTATCGTCACTTCCTTTCCGTGCAGATTAGTGGGGTTCGCCCTTACGAATGGCTGGCCGCGATCGTCATCAGGTCGTTGCTCAGTTTGATGACCTGGCCGACGCTGGTGATGTCGCCGTTGAGCGTGGCGTCGTAAGCGCCGTATTCGCGGAGCAGCGTTTCGTCGTAGGTGACGTAGACGTAGACGTTGAGCGTTTCGTTCACGCCGTCGCCGTCCATGTCGTTCCAGTCGGCGGCGGTGTAGTCGATGGAAAGCGTTACCGAATCCGCCTTCGTGTAGCGGTCGGGATCGCCTTCGTCGCCGGTGACCGTCGTGAAAACGTTGGTCGTAGCGTCGTTCACCGTCTGCGACTTGATGACCTCATAGAGGGTGGAGTCGTTGCCGTAGGGCAGGTTGTCGATGTTGCGGTAAAGCGTGGTAGGGTCGTCGCTGTAGATGCCGGCTCCCTTGACGATGGTCAGGCGCATCAGACTCGAAAAGAGGTTGTTCAGCGCCGCGAGCTCGGAGCCGTTGGCTATCGTGCCTTCGTCCGTGGTAATGCTCGCCGCGAGGTTGCGGCCGATCGTGAGCGCGATAGTTCCCGACTGCGGGAGATCCTCCTCGCCGGTCAGAGCGACCCTGATGACGGCGGGGGTGTAGCGGTTGCGCTGACGGAATATCAGGTCGTACTGCGGGACCTGGATATCGGTGATGGAATCCTCCCCTACTCCCACGGCGTTTTTCGCGTCGTAAAAGTAGTGCGAGTATTCGGCCTCGACGTCGTCCTGATAGGCGGTGACCGCCATGCCGTTTCCGTCGACTTCCTTGTTCTGCGCAAACCATCCGAAGGCGGAGTTCAGATAAAGCAGAATGACGCCCAGCACGAATAAGCCGAGCAGGATCAGCGAACAGATCCTCGCGGCGAACCAGATGTTCTGCTTTCTCGTGAAATACTTCGGCACTCTTTTCTTTCACCTTTCTGTACGCGCACGCTCCGCACGCGCGTGTTTCAGCCGTTAAAAAAAGCCGGCCTGCTGCATGATTGCAACTGGCTGACTCGTGGAGTCCCTGTAGCTTTGCGTCACCGGATCGCTCCGGCTTTGCCAAGTTTTAGGTTGTGTTTTTGTTGCAGGCTGTCATTCCGAATGAAGTGAGGAATCCCCTTCCCTTTCCGACCTGCTGCCTTGGCTCCCTCTGACGATGGAGCTGTCGAGGGCGGCGATACGCCGTCCGAGACTGAGGGAGAGATAACGAAAGTTATCCTCCTGTCAAAACTTTGCTCCGAAGACGAGCTGCCGTTATCTCTCCCTCCGTCTTGCCTCGGTTTACACCTCGGCAATCCACCTCCCTCCTCAGAGGGAGGCAAGACCGACCGGCTGCGGTCGGCGGGGGTCCCTCGTCGGCTCGCGCCTCTTCGGGACGACAGGTTTGCGGAGTCTTCCCTTTCCGACCGGCTGACGTCGGCGGGAACTCCACGGGGCGTGCGCCTTCGGCGCGTGAACGCGGGCCCTCCCGCGTCCGTTCGCGGCTGAGCCGCGCCGCGGCGAAATACCGATCGCCGCTTTTGGCAAAGCAAAACTTTTCTTACAAGACCCGCGATACGTCTTCTTCCACACACTCAACGCTCCGCGCCGTACTCCTCCCCCCGCGGGGGGAACCGGGGCGCACGCCGCCTGCGGCGGCGGCCGAGGGAGGAAAGTCTCCCCTTCCGTCAAAGCGTTCCGGCGGAGAAAGGGCTCTTCCCTTCCTCCGTCACTCACGGGCCCGCCCGTGAGCGCCGCCTCCCCGTCTGAGGAAGGCAGCTTGCGGGGTAATAAAAACAGCCGCTCGGTTCGCGCTATGTCGAACGTCGCAGCTGGCTACCCCGGTGGGGTCCTGTAGCTTTGCGTCACCGGATTGCTCCGGCTTTGCCGATACTTATACTATATGCAATCGTATTATAACATAGTACTATATATAAAGCAAGTGTTTTTTTCAAAATCGAGCCGATTTTTTTGATTTTTTTCGACTCAAAACCGCTATATATATATTAATAGCGGAATTAGCGCGGTTTTTTTTCCTTTTTCGAGAGCGGAATCGCGGTATAATATTATATTTTCGTATCCTGCCGGAAAGGAGGGATCGGACGTGAAAATGACGCCTTCGGAGCTGCACGCGGAGGCGAACTGCCTGCTCGCCGCCGCTTACGCGAAGCGGCTGCTCGAGCGCGGCGCGCTCACCGAAAGCGAATACGCCTCCGTCTGCGCGGCGCTGCGCAGGCGCTTCAGACCGCTGCTCGCCGCGCTGCTTTCCGGCGAAGCGCCGGAGCAGCAATGACGCCTTCGGCGTCAGTGAAATTGACACTTCCGCAGGGGCGGCGGCCGAGGAGACCACAGGGGCGATTATCAATCGCCCGCGCAGTCACGCAGCCGTGCCGCAAGCGCAAATCGTAGGGACGAGCATTGCTCGTCCGGGGATTGATGCGAAAGCGCCGCGAAAGAAAACGAAGCGTAACCTCCCGTTTCCGACTGCACACTTTGCCTTTCACACGACCGTTACCTTCAAGATCCTTCGACTCCGGCTTCGCCTTCGCTCAGGATGACAGGCCTCCCCTCTCCCCGCCCCCGCACTCAAACCACACCACGAAAGGAGCGAACACCATGCCGCAAGTAACCGTAATCGAATCCACGCCCGCGCCGGAGCGCGCGGAAGCCGCGCCGAAGCCGCGCCGCGTCGCCGCCTACGCACGCGTCTCCACCGAAAAGGACGAACAGCAGACCTCCTACGAAGCCCAGCGCAGCTACTACACGCGCCTGATCGCCTCCCGCCCCGACTGGACGCTTGCGGGCGTCTACGCCGACGAATACTCCGGCACCGGCACGAAGAAGCGCGACGGCTTCCGCCGCATGATCGAAGACGCCCTCGCCGGCGGCATCGACCTTATCGTCACGAAGTCGGTCGCCCGCTTCGCGCGGAACACGGTCGACAGCCTGACGCACATACGCCTGCTGCGCGAACACGGCACGGAGGTCTACTTCGAGAAGGAAAATATCCGCACCTTCGACGAAAAGGGCGAGCTGATGCTGACGATACTTTCGTCGCTGGCGCAGGAGGAGAGCCGCTCGATCTCCGAGAACGTCACCTGGGGCATGCGCGAAAGCATGCGGCGCGGCAACGCGTGGGTGCCGTACAAGTCGTTCCTCGGCTACGACCGCGCGCCGGACGGCTCGATGGCGGTGAATCCGGAGCAGGCGGCGGTCGTGCGCCGCGTCTACGGACTTTTTCTGGCGGGGCTCACCCCCTACGGCGTCGCCCGCACGCTCGAGGGCGAAGGCGTACCCTTCGCGGCGGGGCGCGAAAAGTGGTACGCCTCCACGGTGCTGAGCATACTGCGCAACGAGAAGTACAAGGGCGACGCCCTGCGGCAGAAGACCTACTCGAAGAGCTATCTGACGAAAGAGCGCGCCGTCAACAACGGCGAGCTGCGGAAATACTACATAGCCGGACACCACGAGGCCATCGTCTCCCCCGCCGTCTTCGACCTCGTTCAGCGGGAGCTGAAGGAGCGCGAGGGCGAGCCGCGCGCGGCGGAGGGCGTTTTCGCGCGGCGTGTGTTCTGCGCGGAGTGCGGCGGCGTCATGGGGCGCTTCACGCGGAGGCGCGGAGGCGCGGAAACGCGCTCCCTGCGCTGCTCCGGCCGCAAGTGCGGACGCTGCTCCGCCCCGCCCGTACCCGAGGAGGAGCTGAAGGCGGCGTTCGCCGCGGCGTGCGCGGCGCGGTTCGACCTGAGCGCCGCGGAGGCCGCCTGCGCGGAGGCGGTATCATCTGTCATCCTGAGCGAGCGCAGCGAGCCGAAGGATCTCACGCCGTCATCTGTCATTCCGAGGAGCCGCGCAAGCGCCGACGAGGAATCCCACACCCTTTCCGACCGGGTGCGTGAGGAGGGGGATTCCTCGGGCTTCGCCATCGGAATGACACCTCATCCGTCGCCGCCTTCGGCGACGCCACCTTCCCCTCAAGGGGAAGGCTTGGCCGACCGGGTGCGTGAGGATGGGGCGTTGACCGCCGGCCTCCCCTGTGCAAGGGGAGGTGGCGTCCGAGGCGAAGCCGGGGACGACGGAGGGGTTGTGCAATCAAACGGCTGCTTTGAGGAAACCGACAACCCCTCAGTCTCGCCCTGCTTCGCAAGTCTCGACAGCGTCTCACCGCGGGCTCGGTCAGGCCGCGGCTCTGACAGCCCACCGGGCTGTCATTCACTACCGCGGCCTCCGCTTCGCTACCCTTGCACAGGGGAGCCAACGCGCGCGGCGGGGGATTCCCCGGGCTTCGCCATCGGAATGACACCTCATCCGTCGCCGCCTTCGGCGACGCCACCTTCCCCTCAAGGGGAAGGCTTGGCCGACCGGGTGCGTGAGGAGGGGGCGTTGACTCCCGCGCTCCCCTCTCCCCCGCCGTTTGACGAAACGCTCTTCCGCTGCGTCGTTGAGCGCGTGACCGTCTCCCGCGCGGAGACTGTCTTCACCTTCCGCGACGGCAGCGTAATCGTCCTCCCGCGGTGACCGAACGCGTCCATCGTTCTCCATGAACACCACCGTGACCGCTGCTAACATGCAGGTCAAGGCCGTTGCCGATCAGGGTATTCTGATCAACGTCGAAGATACTGCTGATAGTCAGTATTGGGACAGCAACGCGACTACCAACCAGACCACGGGCATCCTGCTCCACGCCACTTCCACCGCGGACACTACCACTTGGTATGTTGCGCACAGCAAGATTACCAGCGATGCTGCTAAAGCCGGTGCCGGCGCTCCGTCCAGCAACCTGACTACTGAAGGTTACAAGACTCTCGGCACTGATCCTTATTCCACCGCGACCTCGACAGTTGCCGCTGCTGCTGCTTCGCATCAGGCTAAGCAGGACATCACTTACGTTGATACCGGAGCTACCGGCTACACCAACGGCGAAGGCTACTATGTCAAGTATACCTACTTCCTGAAGTCCTCCGCTGAAGCGATTACCACTTCGCTGGCTCAGGGTGAGCAGAACCTCAATATCACCGTTAAAGCTACGGGCCCCGATACCGCCACTTCTGCCAATCTCGACAAGGCCCTCCGTGTTGCCGTTAAAATCGCTGGCAGAGTCTATTTCTTCGCTCCTGTCGTTGGTGCTGACGGCACTTACTATGTCAACGCCGGTTCTAACCCCACTACTCCTGTTGTCGCAGCATCTGCTAGCGCGGGCGCTACCTCTGCGACCAACGTTCTCACTATTCCTGCTGTGACCGCTGATGGTCTTGAAGCTGACGTTTTTGTTTACTTCGAGGGTGAAGATACCAACCTGATGACCGATAACGCGCTTTCTACGCTTGACAATCTTATTGTGAGCGTCGAGTTCTCGCTCGTTAAGAACGCTTCGGCTATCTCTACCGCGCCTGGCGTCGCGCTTGCGTAATCAACCTACTAACTAACCCCGCGTAAATCGTTACGCACCATCAGCTACCGATCATAGCTGAACGGAAAACATTCCCAACGGGACGGAGTTCCCGTCCCGTTGGGCTTTCTGCAGAAAGTTTACTTAAAAAGAGCCCCCGGCAGACGCAGCCAGGGCTCTTTTTGTTTTATATTGAATACTGAAGACTGAAAAATGAATAATGAATAATTGCGGTAAAAATAAACGACCGCGGGCTGCGTAAAGGCCTCCCCTGTGCAAGGGGAGGTGGCAGGCGCGACCGCAGGGAGCGACTGACGGAGGGGTTGTCCGTAGGGACGAGCATTGCTCGTCCGGGCATCGACGCGCTCACGTCTGTCATCCCGAGGGCGTAGCCCGAGGGACCCCACACCGAAAGATGACGGTCGGCCAAGCCTTCCCCTTGAGGGGAAGGTGGCGTCGCCGAAGGCGGCGACGGATGAGGTGTCATCCCGAGGGCGTAGCCCGAGGGATCCCACACCGAAAGATGACGGCTGCAAAAGGTGTGGGATTCCTCGTCGGCGCGTTCGCGGCTCCTCGGAACGACAGAACGTAAGCGCATACGTTGTCATCCCGAGCGAAGGCGAAGCCGGAGCCGAAGGATCCTGAAGGTAACGCCATTGTATAAGAAAAAGTGTGTATCAGGAGCGTGAACATTATCGGTTGCTCCGAATACACACTTTTATTTTCGACACGACCTCGTCTTTAAGATCCTTCGGCTGCGCTCCCGTCGGTCGCTCCGCTCAGGATGACAAAAACGAAGACGCTCTGCAAAGGGTGTGGGATTCCTCGTCGGCGCTTGCGCGGCTCCTCGGAATGACAGAAACGCGGCGCGGATCACTGATTCGCGGCGTAAGCCGTAAGCGCCTGCTCGACCGCCTGATTGAGCGAAATGCCGTTCTTTATCGCGCGCGAAGCGACGGCGCGATGGAGCTCGGGCTTGACTCGCACGTTGAAGGTTCCCTTATACGCTTTGTCGGGTTCCTTGCCGACCTGCTTGCAGAAAAGAAGATAATCGTCGACGGCGGCGTGAAACTCCTTTTCGATGTCGGCAGCGTTTTCGCTTTCAAAAGTGACGAGATCGCGTATGCCCTCGATCTTGCCGTGAAGCACTCCGTCTTCCGCGGAGTATTCGACGTTTGAAAAGTATCCTTTGTATTCAATCGTATTATTCATTACAGTTCACCTATCCCTTCAAGCCATTCTTTCAGATTCTTCACCGCGTATTCGCGCATTTCGGACTGCGGATGCGGTTTGTGAAGCAAGATCGCCCTTTTATCGCTTTCGCGGAAAAACATTACCCGCGATCCGGACGTCTTGCCCTTCGTTTCTTCGACAAATCCGAGCCGTTTCAGCAGCGAGCGCGCCTCATCATAAGTATAATCCTTCGGCAGCGCTCTTATTCGATCTTTCGCTTTTTCAAGTTGGCTCACGCGGCGCCCTCCTTTGCAACTGACTTACAGTTGCATTATACTCCTTATATTTCAAATGTCAATACTTTTATTTCAGATTTTGTGAATTTTTCTTTGTTTCTTGTCGAGTTTTCTTGGCTTTTTCTGAAGTTTTCTTTGAAAACCGACTGCTTTTCTTGGAATGGCGTTAGTTTTAATTACTTTTACAATCGTGTTTATCGCTGTACCAAAAGCGGTAAAAATAAAACGACCGCGGGAGGCGTAAAGGCCCCCCTGTGCAAGGGGAGGTGGCAGGCGCGGCCGCAGGGAGCGACTGACGGAGGGGTTGTCCGTAGGGACGAGCATTGCTCGTCCGGGCATTGACGCGCTCGCTTTGAGGAAGCCGACAACCCCTCAGTCTCGGACGGCGTGAGGTCTGTCATCCCGAGGGCGTAGCCCGAGGGATCCCACACCGAAAGATGACGGTCTGCGAAAGGTGTGGGATTCCTCGTCGGCGGCTTCGCCGGCTCCTCGGAATGACAGAACGCGCGGGCGCGTTCGCGGCTCCTCGGAATGACAGAAACACGGCGCGGGCGCGGCATAAAATAAAACGACCGCAGGCTGCGTCTGCCCACGGCGTTTGTAAGTGGTTTTTAATTTAATTCTTTGGCCAAAAGATTAAATTGTTTCCGGGAGGGAGAGGATTTCTCCCTCCCGGATCGGTTTTTGCTTTGCGTAAGTCTTTTACGCGAGGTTAGTCAGTGGGGTGATTACTCAGCCTCGAAAGTGACTTCGATATCGAGCTCGTTCAGGCTGGCATAGATGTTATCGGTGTAGAGCTCAGTAGCTTCGCCTTCAAAGTAGATGTAGATACGGACGTCAACGCCGCCAAATTTGCTATTGGTCGTATCCTTCGCAGGAACGGTCTCGTTGGCGGTCGCGTAAAGGTTACCAACGCTCGTAGGAGCAAGGTTGGAAACGGTAGTAGTACCGCTTCTGTTACCATCAGCACCAACACCGGTACCAACTGTATTGGAGGCGTCGCCGCCGAGAGGAGCGTAAACAACGCACTGAGCATTAGCAATGATAGCTACGCGGAGAGCCTTGTCGAGGTCAGGGGAATTAGTAGAACCAGTAACATCAACCGCCTTAACTCTGAGGTTTTTCGCAAGAGCAGCATCGCTGGTGGAGCGGATGTTGAACTCTTTGACAACATAGTAATTGCCGTCGAGATCGGTAGCGGGATTGTTGGAGATAACACCGTCACTCCAGCCGGCCGCAGCAGTCAAATCAACATAGGTGCCGGCCTTAGCAGTAGTAGCATCAGTGCTCGCAGCAGAAGCGTGCAGCCATTTGGAGGTAATAGCGCTGGCGGTGCCGGTCGCAGCAGTAGAAGTCGGGCGAAGCGCGGTCGCGGTGGTCATACCGGCATCATCGGTGTAGCTGTAAGCGGTGTTGTCATCGGTTCCGGTAGCGAGGACGTTGTAGCGGATTTCAATACCGCCTTCAGCAACGGCCTGAACCTTCATGCCGGTCGCGGTGACCTGGTTGTTCATGGAGAACCATGCGAAAGTGGAGGTGCCCAGGAGGATGGCGCTGACAAGCAGCATCGCGAGGGCGGGGATAAGTCTCTTAAACTTCATTGTTGTGTTTCCTTTCTTTGTTTGGATTTTGTTGATAAAGTTTTTATCGAGAATCCTCAGGACGCCTCCTTCGGATAATCAATACGTGGGTGGGGGGGAAGTTCTGTCATTCTGAGCCCGCAGGGCGAAGAATCTCGCGCTGCCTTCTGCATTCCGAACGAAGTGAGGAATCTCAGGTTTGAGATACTTCGGCGCGCCGCGCCTCAGTATTCGCAAGGTTACGTGAGATCCTTCGACTCGCGCTTCGCGCTCGCTCAGGATGACAGCTTCGCGGGGAATAAAAAAGCCGCGCTGTTCGCGCTGAGTCGAACATCGCAGCTGGCTACCCCGGTGGGGTCCTTTAGCTTTGCGTCACCGGATTGCTCCGGCTTTGCCAAGTGTTAGGTTTTTTGAAATTAAAAAGCCGCGCTGTTCGCGCTGTGTCGAACATCGCAGCTGGCTGCCCCGTAGGGCCCTGTAGCTTTGCGCCGCCGGATTTCTCCGGGTTTGCCAAGTCTTCAGTTTGGTCGCTCAGGCGAACCGCCCTTCGCGATTGTGGTTAGATTATAGCGCACCGTTTCCGGTTTGTCAAGAGTTTTTTTCAAAATTTTTCAAAAAATTTTTGCGGGATATAGATGTGGGGAAGCGATGCGGGGCGGGACACAAGATGTTGTGTCACGGGCTGCGCCCGTGAGGTAATTTCACGCTTCGCGTGAGGTAAATTCGCCCTCCGGGCGAGGTAAATCCGAGCTCCGCTCGGGGTAAATTCACGCGCTCGCGCGCGCGAGGGAAGGTGCAAATCGCTCCGCGATTTGAATGATTTCGCTGCGGCGGGTTCTTTCGCTGCGACGGGTTCTTTTTTTTTTATTATACGCACGTATACGCGTGCATGCGCGCGAGGGCATACGCGTTATTCTTCTTTTGATTTCATTTTATTTATCGCCGAGATCAGCATCCTGCGGATCCTGCCGCATTCGCCCGACAGCGCTTTTGACGATTCTTCCGTTATCAGTCCGGTTCTGCCGAGGAGTTCGAGCCAGTATTCCGACTCGTAGCACTCCTTCAAGGCAATCTGGAGCTTGAACGTGAAATCCGAGCTGCCGTAACCGTATTTCGCTTCGTGGATATTCGCCCCGATGGACGTTCCGGAGCGTATGAGCTGCTTTGTAAGCACGGCGGCGTTCGGTCCTTTGTTTATACCGTTGCATACCTTAATGACGTTGACCGCGAAATCTTTCGCGTTCTCAAGCATCGCGCTCTCTTTCACAGCGTATCCTTTCCTTTCTACCTCGCGCCGAAGGCGCGAATTTACCCGCCGCGCCCCGCGCGGCGATTTACCTCACGGCGAAAGCCGTGAATTTACCTGCGAGCGTATAACGCGGCTTCGCCGCTACACCTCATCCGGCGCTTCGCGCCACCTTCCCCTCAAGGGGAAGGCTTCCCCCGCGAGCAATTTACCCGCGAAAAGCGCCCCGAAAACTTCGGGGCGCTTTGAGCGATCTTACGCTTCTATTTCTTCTTCACCGCCGGTGACTTCCATCCGCATGTCGATCTTGAACTCGCCGCCGATTATCTTATCGACGCAGTCGGGGTCGGGGCCCTCGAGCCAGATGACGACGGTGTATTTCGTGATGTCGCCGGGTTTGAAGTTCTCAATGAATTTCTTGACTATCGTGTTGCCCGTCTGGAACGCCGTAGTGCCGGGTTCCGGGCCTTCTATGCCGTCCGTCCTCGCGTAGGCGTAGTCGACGTATTCGCCGTTGATGTAGAGCCTGATACGCGCCGCCTTCTCGATCTCGAAGGTCATATTGGCGATGTACATTTCGTACGAGTAGGTCAGCGTCTTCGTGCCCATGTTCTTGCAGTAGAAGGTGTAGGCCACGTAGTTGTCGCCGTTGTGCTCGCCGTCGACGTTGTCGAGCCAGTCGGGAAGGGTGGAGCCGTCGATGTTCGTTATCTCCTCCGCGATCTCGGCGTTCAGGCGGGACGAGTAGACGTCGAAGCCGGGGCTTTCGGAAAGCGAGAGCGCGTAGTCGTGGTTATCGAACTTATTGACCGAAACGGTGAACGCGCCGAATTTCATATAAAGCACCGATGCGACGTAGCCGACGACCAGCAGCAGCGCGGCTATGAGTATGATTATCGGTATCATCTTCGTCCATAATCTGTACCGTTTGACCTCGGTCGCGGTTCTGCGGATGGTCAAACCGGATGATTGCTGAGCCATCAGACGCTCACCTCCTTCTGTTCTACCGCTTCTTCAAGCGTCATGCGCAGGCCTCCGTGTTCAACGGCGCCTTCGTAGCCCGCCGACGGGATGTAGCCGGAGCAGTCGGCTCTGCTGTGCGCGGTTATCTGCTCGTCGTTGTATATTCCGTCGCCGATAACGTCGACGGGCAGCGACCGCAGGAAGTTCACGAACGCCGCGAACACATGGTTTTTGTCGCGGTTATCCGACATCGCCGATACGTGCGGCGACAGCAGCACCATGTCGACGGGGAGCTCCACGAGCGCGGTCACGGGGCAGTCGCGTTCGCCGCAGCCTGTCATGAGCGTGCGCACCTTCAGCAGCTTCATCGAAAGCAGCGACGTGCGCGCGGTCTCGACCTCTTCGTAAAGCAGCGTGCGCGGGAACTCAAGGCAGAGCTTGGACGGATCGTCGAGCTTCAGCTGCCCGAGCAGGTCCTTCATCCACGAGTAGAGGTCCGGCTGACGCGTCAGCGACGCCGGCACGCGCGCGGTCACGAAGTCCACGTTGCGGTCGAACGCTTCGAAGGTCTGTATCGCTTCGACCGCTTTCGCGACGTTCCAGCGGGCGAGGCGTTCGCCGCGGTCGGTCTCGTCGGCGGCGTATGCGTATTTCTCCGGCGGGATCACGCCTTCGAGCACGCTGTTTATATAAGTGAAGCTTCTGTATGCGATCGGCAGGCGCCGGTAGCAGCTGTTTATCTGCGCGAAACGCATCTCAAGCGGCGCGATGCCCGATGAGAGCGTCATTTTTACGTAGTCGAGCGCCGGAGCGTCCGCGGGGGCGGGGGAGTCCGCGGGGGCGGGGGAGTCCGCTGCGGCGGGGGCGAGGGAGTCCGCTGCGGCGGGGGAGGGGGAGGGGGCGTCCGCTGCGGCGGGGGAGGGCTCCCCGGTGTAAGGGGAG